>JAUZQA010000499.1 GCA_030705665.1 Bacillota bacterium | reverse complement strand
CCAAAAGGACTTTCTTTTGCTGAAGCTCATGGTACACATCTTTGAGACCATTTAGCTTTTCAGTCAGCGTCTGTGTTTGCTGTTTTAACGTTTCATATTGCTGCTCATAAAAATTAAGTTGTTTTTCATGAGTTAACTTTTCCTGAACTGCTAATTTAGCCATGGCCTCGTCACCTTTTTCAATGGCAAGCTTGGCTTGGCGTGTTCTTTTATCAACTAAATCTTTCGTATTTAAAATAAGGGCAACCTGCTTTTTCTCGGTAAAAATTTGTCTTGCCAATGCTTGCTTGCCTTTATCAATTTCTTGTTCCATTTCCCGTGAATATTCATTCAGCATCGCGATCGGATTCTCCAAACCATCCAATACTCCATTCAGCTCAGCTTTTGTAATCCTTTTTAGTCGTTTAAAAATTCCCATCTTTTTCATTCTCCTTTTTATTCATTAAAGATTTTTCCCATTGATCTAAAATGTTTCCATTCATCGTACTTACAGGCGTATGTGAACTTACGAAAGGCGTATCAATCAATTGCTGCATCGAAGAAGCTTTTGCCTTTCTTCTTAGCCATCTCATCACGAGAATCACAATGGCTGCAGCAATGATAAGGAATAGCAAAACTCCAAAAATGTGGAATTCTCCTCCATGATGGTGGCCATACATAAATTCATGCCTTCCAAAACTACCTTGGCGGTTCATCATTCCACCTCGACCCATCATTCCACCTGAGCGGAATCCATTAGCTCCGCCCGAAAATTGGCGATTTGGTTCAAATAGATGTCGGACAATATTGATACCCACGATTATAAAAGCTGCGATTGCTCCCCAGAAAATCCCGAGCTTAACTCTAGCATTCAACCATGTTTCCTCCTTTCGTTCTTGATGATTAGAAGTTTAATAGAGAATGGTGAAAACTTGGTGAAAGGATTAACAAGAATACTATTTTCAGTTTAAGAGTTATACGTTAAAATGACACAGAGGTGGAAAGAGTGAAGGTTCGTTGGATATGGTGGGTTTTGGTCATCTTATGGTGTATTCAAATTTTCTATTTTACAGCCCTGCCAGTTTATAATGATGAACATACAAGAGGATTTTTGGTAAGGTTACTGACTGATGTTTTTCCAAAAGACTCAGTTGGAATTACGGTGATTGATTACCTGATACGAAAAACGGCCCATGTAACTGTTTTTGGAATTCTTGCCATCCTGTTCAAAATGGCTATAAACATTGAGCGACGGCAGGGATATCTGCTTGCTTGGGCGTTGACAGTTTTTTACGCGGGGACCGATGAGTGGCATCAAGCATTTGTACCAGGCAGAACCTCTTCCGTTTATGATGTCATGATTGATTCAGCCGGGGCATTAATCTTTTTACTTTGTTTGTTTTTATGGAAAAAAACAAAGCGAAGATTTCAGCATAATTAACCTGTTTAAACACGAAAAGACCAGTTCCTTCCAGAACTGGTCTTATGCATTCATATAGCAATTTCTTTATTCCGTAACTAAATAGAGGTTCTCCTTTTTAGCGGAGTTGTGATCTTTTTTATATTTCCTCTCGTAATTAACAAACATTGAAACATTTACGAGTATTCCCATCGCAAAGGCCAATTGTATGAGTGATGAACCCCCATAGCTGACAAAATGAAGCGGGACACCTGCAAGCGCAATAAGACCGGAAACCCCAGCAAGATTGATAAAAGCCTGAATTCCAATCATGCTTGAAATCCCTATCGCTAGTAAACTGCCAAATGGATCCCTACATTTCATTGCCGTATAGAAGCCTCGTAAAACAATATAGGACAATAGAAGAATTACAAATCCTACACCCCATATACCCAGTTCCTCACCTATGACAGCCATAATAAAGTCTGTATGGGATTCCGGCAAATATCCGAGTTTTTCGACCCCTTGCCCAAGCCCAAGCCCATTAATACCTCCTGTGCCAAGAGCAAGGAATGAATTAACAAGATGATACCCTGTTGTTTGTTGGTATTTAAATGGATCACTTAAAACGGAAAATCGATTCATCCGATATGGTGCAAAAATTTTATTATGAAACACAAGTAAAACAGGGATTACCGCAATCGCAGCAAAAAGGACCAGCTTACCAATATTTTTGAAATTCATACCGGAAGAAATAATCATTGCCGCTGCAAATAACAGAATAATTTCAACAGTCCCGAAGTCCGGCTGACTGGCAATCAACATACAAACAAGTCCTAGATAAATTAAAGGCGGAACAATTCCTTTATTAAATTGATTAATATAATGTTGTTTTTTGGCATAGACAGCAGATAAATAAATAATGACACAAAGCTTGATGAACTCTGATGGTTCAATGCTTAACGGTCCAATCCGAATCCAGCTTTGGGCTCCGCCTGCGACGTGACCAAAAAGAGTGAGGACCATTAAAATACCTAATGATGAAAAAACCATTGTCACGAGGAATCGGGTATTTTTTAGTATTTTATATGGAAAAAAAGCAGTTACCAAAAAAATAATGGCGGCGAAAATCAAAAATAATTTCTGCTTTTGATAGAAATAATCACTCGAAACTCCGTATCTTTGGACCGCTGTTGCCATGCTTGCACTGTAAACCATAACCAAACCAAAAAGTGATAGTATCACTACTGCAATAACTAAAGAGTAATCATAGGATTTTAGCATTTTCTTAAACATCTTTCCGCCACCTTTCCATATATTATTATTTGATACCCCCGCCAGATTAAAATACTGATAACACAACAAGGATTAACGATAAAATCACCAGGATTACAATGGTAGCCCATCCAATGATATTATTTACAAATTTATTGGTATGTTTCCCCATGACTTCAGGATTGTTTACCAAAAGCATCATACAGATTAAAATAACTGGTAATAGAATACCATTAATTCGCTGCGACCATAAAGTAATTTCTATCAATGGGGCATTTGGAATTAAGATAATGCCTGCAGAAATGATCAATATTACCGTGTACAGCCAGTAAAACTGCGGAGCTTCTTTCCACCTTTTTTCAATTCCCGCTTCGAAACCAAAAGCTTCACAAACATAAAAAGCTGTAGCAACCGGAAGAATGGTTGCGGAAAAAATAGAAGCTACGAAAAGTCCGAAGGCAAATACCTGTGAAGCAAGGGCACCGGCAAAAGGCTTTAGAGCAAGGGCTGCATCTTTAGCATCGGTAATTTGCGTGCCATGTCCATTGACAAATAAAGTCGACCCACAAGCAACAATAATAAAAAAGGCAACGACAATTGTAGCCACACAGCCCACAACGATATCAACGATCGTGTATTTATAATCCTCCACTTTCAAACCTTTTTCAATTACGGAGGATTGCATATAAAACTGCATCCAAGGAGCAATGGTTGTACCAAT
>JAUZQA010000498.1 GCA_030705665.1 Bacillota bacterium | reverse complement strand
TCGAAGCCTTTATCATTTAATTCCTTTAAAGCTTTGCGGCCGATTTGACGGCTGTCAAACGGGAGCGGCTCCCCAGTTTTTAGATAAGCATCGCATAAAATCCAGCCTGTATTGGGTGCCCATGGAAGAACTTTGAAGGTAAGCGGATCCGGCACAAGCGCATAGTTAGGACATCCTGTCATTTCCTCCAAATCAAATCCCCCGCCTTTAATAAAAGGGTTAAAGACAATGGCATTTGCGGTATCAAAAAAAAGCGGACCTGTATTAAAATCAATACCATCCTCAAGTGCTCCCATAAACGCAGGAATCGTCAACGTTTTGGCTCGGGAGATACCATGCTGGTCGGACCATGCTACCCGAATAAGGCGCAGGTTTTTCTCCACGATCGTGTCTTGAATTTTCTCAGCTGCCTTCATCTGATCGGCATTCCATAAATGGTGGCGGGCAATAAATCCATCTTGGCCAACGTTAAGAACTTTATTCATCTTCACATCTCCTTTTGTTTAGAAAATTCAGTTAATTTAAAGTATAAAAGTCAAATTTTCATGACCCTGATCACAATCAATTAAGTTCACTTGTTTTACAGTAATTTTCCAATCACCATTTTCTTTCTGCAGCCGATAACCGTACCAGCCCGAATAGATTTTATTTCTGCCTGTTCGAAACTCATTCAGAATAAAATTGGTTCGTACCCTTACTTGTTCTTCTCTGCCATCCTGCCAAACTTCAATATTACTTAACAGCCGAATGGTCCTTGATGCCGGGGTCTGCGACCATGCATAACCCGTTCGCAGCCGATAGATTCTGTCTTCAAGACGGTGTCGGTCATCGAATGCCAGTGAAACTTCTTTCAATGGATTTCCTCCGCCAGGGACCATTGGAATCCAGTAAAGGCATTCCGAATTGAACAACTCCAGCCAATCTTCCATTTTCCCTTCATCAAGCAGGCGGGTTTCACGGAATAAAAACCGTTCAACTTCAGCATGCGTTTCTTTTGATGCAAAGCCTGCTTCATTCTCCCAATCTTTTAACCCATGAATAAGCTCGGCGTAGTAACTGTCATTGATATAATAGGAAGTTTGTGAACTATTTATTGTCATCCTCCTTACACTCCCTTCGAAACTTCACAAGTAGCCTTTGTCAATGAAGATTCACTCATCAGCCGTTTCCACTCTTGGAAGTAATTGCGAATATGCAATTCATCTGTTACCGGACCACTGATGACGCCCCGTCCATCGATTGAATGCCTTCCAGGAATCCCCAATCCCCGGCCCGTATGGATCCATTCCACCTCAGGAATCGTCAAGCCGAGATGACATTCTTCAAAATTGGTCATATCATCGGGCTCACCAAAAGCTGGGAAATCTTCCTGTGTCCGCATCCTCAGAATATTGATTTCTTCCGGCAATCCCTCTACAGTGGTAGAATACCAAATTAACTCTGTCTTATTTACCGCCTGTGGCTGAATCACCTGTATCTGATTTCCGATTAACAAGAGATTTGGAAAAATGTTCAGATTCATTTGAGCACCGATTGCCTGATCAAGAAGTCGGTCGGCCTCCTTACCAAACTGTTCTCTGACATTCTTTTCGTATGCTTCTCTTCCCGGTTGCGGGCGCTGCTGTTTCCAATAATCGCCCGTTTCCTTATAGTTTGGGCGCTGATCAATTAAGGTGTGTCCATTGCCCAGATACTTAACAACCATTTCACCGTGGTCCGGATTATCGGCAAAGTACGTCATATCCTTGTCTTCTCCCATTCGTCCCCCCATCGCCAGCAGGGATCGATGCGAAAACATGACGTGGTAGCCGTCAGCCGCATTATCATAGGTCAGCTTCCAATTTCCTTTATAGACCATCCTGTGGGGATTGCCCACAATCAGTTTTTTTCCATCATAGCGGTCAAGCCATTGATCCAGTAACTCACGGGCAGGACCCAAGTAGTCAATTAAGCTGGGAGCCTGGAGATTCAAGGTACCAAAGATAAAGCCGTGGTAGCTTTCAACCCTTACCTGCTTAAGCCCCCAATCCTTTGGATCAAAATCTTCGCCATACGCTTTCGGCCACGGAACTCCCGCCAGCTCACCCGTATTTTTAAAGTTCCAGCCATGGTAAGGACATGTAAAGACCTTCGCCGAGCCATGACTAGTTCGGCAAATTGTTGCTCCGCGATGGGTGCAGCGGTTAAACAGAGCCCGAAACTTATCGCTGCTATCCCTGACTACAACAATCGGCCGTGTTCCGAGGTACCCTGATTTAAAATCATTTACTTTTGGGATTTCACTTTCATGCGCCAAATAGACCCAGGTCATCCCGAAGATTTTGGTCATTTCCTGATTAAAGATTTCTGGATCCGTGTACAGTTTCTGATGAACACGATCAGGCTTAATATATGCATCCCAATCTATGTTCACTGTTCCCGGCTGATTCATTACTCTAACCCCCTTCTATTTTTCACCACAGCTTAAATGGCTAAATAACCGCCATCAGCAACTAGAGAAGCGCCCGTTACATAAGATGCTTCATCAGATGCTAAAAATAAAATGCAATTAGCGATTTCTGCTGGGTCTGCGTATCTTCCCAGCGGCTGCACGCCTTCAACAGCCTGCCAAAAACCATCTAAATCCGCCGTATGCTCATTGGTAATCTGATTAGTCCTTGTCACCCCTGGAGCAACACAGGTAACACGAATGCCGTCCTTTGCATAGCGGGTTGCTAATGAACGGGTAAGCTGCAGAATTGCGGCTTTGGTCATGTTATATAAGAATGTGCTTTTTCCCATCATTTCCTGGCCCACATAACCTGACACCGAGCTTAAATTGATGATCACTCCTTTTTGCTGTTTCATCATTTCCGGGATTACATTTTTACAATTGAGAAACATACTTTTAAGATTAACAGCCATTACATGGTCAAAGTCTTCCACCGTTGTTTCTGTAATGTCCTGAATCCAATGAATGCCCGCATTGTTGACCAGGATATCAATTTTACCAAACCGCTCAAGCGCTGTTTCTTTCACTAATTGTGCTGTCGTTTCAAGCGAAATATCACCGCTTACAAGTACACATTTTTCAGGATTGTTTATTTCTGCTGCCACTTCTTCCAGCCTGGCTTGGCTGATGTCATTTAACACTAATTTGGCACCTTCTTCAGCAAAGCGTTTTGCAGCTGATTTGCCAATTCCGCTTCCAGCCCCTGTTATAATCGCAACTTTATCAGCTAATCTTTGCAGGTTCATTTTTTTCTTCCTCCTTTAAAAATGGAAGTATTTCTTCCGGATTCAGTCCCAGGTCCATAACGCCGATTTGGTCAAGAACAGCATCTTCATTTGGCGGCATAATTGGAGCGGTAAAAGCATCGCGAATCATTCGCTCAAACGG
>JAUZQA010000497.1 GCA_030705665.1 Bacillota bacterium | reverse complement strand
TCATGGAAACGGTCAATGATCATTTTTACGCGGATTTGTTTTTGGGTCGAATCTTGAAGACCGATAAAATCATGGATTTCTTTGATCGCTAATTCATTTGGAGCTTGTTTGATTTCCGAGCTAAAACTCTTTTGTTCTTCTTTCGATGTTAAAATGTTTAAGAGCTCCCGTTCTGTATCAATGAACTCCTTTACATAAACTAATTTCGTATAAACATTTTCTACTAGAGAAGACATGGCCATGTTGATTTTCTCTTTAACGGTAGCGCCCTTGATTACCGCTTGATCCCCATTAATAAAGAATTTCCCAGCCTTTATGGATTCTTCTAACATTTCGCGCACTCTTCTTCTTCGATCTCGAACTTCAGCTTGTTTGTTATTTAAGATGTTTTGTACGTTTTCGGGAAGCTGGGAAACATTTTTTTTCCTGCGGTATTCTTCAATTTTTAATACTTCTTCCATTTCCTCAATATAGGACTCATTGCCGCCCAACTTGATCACCATTTCACCATTTCCTGATGACATCATCATTAATTCCTGAACCGACTTCGAGTAATGGTCAGATAATGGCGAAAGCAGATGAATTCCAATGCTCGATGTCTGGTTTCCATAATTTTTTTCATCCATCTTTTGATTGTAGGAAAAGGAATACTGGGATGAATAGCGATATTTCTTTTCGTCATAGAGATCTTGGAATATATAGTTGGCAAGCTCTCTTTTGATGAGATCTTCTTCGATATGGATCGTTTTTATTTCGCGGTTGATGTCTTGCTCATCCTCCGTGAGGAAAATGTAGGTTTCCTCATTTTTTTGAATAAGTGTTTGCGAAGTAAGTTTTGTCATTGAGCCTCTAATTTTCTCTTTAAGCTGTAATTTATTTTCGGCAATATTTGTAATCATCAGCGTGGCAATATTGTCGATATTGGAAGGAAGTTCCTTGATGTGTTTGATCATAAATAATACCTTTAACAAATTGATATTAAATTCTTCATCTTTAAGAATTGGGTTTTCATATGCTCCCTCTATGACCCGTGAAACCGAAGGATTTAAAAATTCTTTTATGGTATCGTAAAAAGCATAAAATGGGATTAATGTCCCTTCATCAGCATTTTTATAATAAAGTGCTGCTTCTTTATATGCTGATAGCATCGATCGTTCACCTTCAGATAAATGCTTGCCGGAGGACCCGTGCTTTCTTACCTGTTCAAAGACATTTTGCAGGAGTTTAAATTGATATGGAATAAATGGGTACACATCCGAAAATTCTTGTTCTCCATCATATCCCCGTAAATCTGTAGTATTCCCCTTAAAACTTATCAAGTTTTTTAAAATAGCACTTTTTTCAGGGAAGGCCAGCCTTAGCTTATCGTTAACATCATCTTTTTTTAGCAGGATCCGCTTTTTGATTACTTCATCTACAGAAATCGAGGACAATGACAGCCGTGTATCAAAACGGCCTTGAATCCGCGAAAAGTCATCACCTTTGACTTTCACGATGCTATCAATACTTTCTTGGGCTGTAACCATAATCCAAACCTTGCCTTGGCAATAGGTCCCTAAATCTTCGGCAATGGTTTGAAGATTGAGCATAAGATTCCGACTATCACCGATAAACTGCCCAATTTCATCCACTAAAAAGATAAGATGAAAGTTTTCCCCTTTATGATCGATAAAATCTTTAACATCCTTTGCAAACTTCTCAATACTAATCTCAAAATTATTAACACCATTTTCAAACCAATTCCGGGCAGATTCTTCCGTCATGTCAGTAATCTTTGTTAACGCGCCGATCACATAATCAGCATCAAAATAAAAAGTATTCCGCCTTTCGAGCCAACTCTCACCAGAAAGATTTTCAAACTCATTTTTGAAAGCTCCAAAGACACCTTTTTTATCCAGGTATTTTTCCATTTCAGCTACCCCTGGAATATCACCGTAATATCCTCGATGCTCATCGAAAACTTTCATGAAGACTTGCAAAACAGCATCTTCCTTTGATTTACTATCCAATGATGCTTTGGAATCAATATTGAATAAAATAACTTCTGTCTCAACATCTGCCGAACGCTCTATGTTGGCTAATAGGAGCGGATCTTTTATTTTATCCTGAAAAAATTCAATTGCCTGTTTCTCTTTCACCTTTTTGTTTTCAAGCAGATACGCAAGAATTTTTAAAAAGTGGGATTTACCGGAGCCAAAGAATCCACTGATCCAAACACCCATTTTATCTGTGATGCCATCAATACCCTTTTGATAGTTTTCGAAAAATTTGGCTAGGTGCTTATTTAACTCTTTTGTCACGACATATTCATCGAGTTCTTGATAAATATACTTTTCGTCTGTTTGAGCGACCTTGATAACGCCTTTTATATCTCTTTCAATGTCCTTCTGGAACATTTCTTTAATCATCATAGAAAATTCCTCGTTTCCTTAATCCACTATTCTGAAAGCCCTGTAGTAGTTATCGTCCTCTAATTTGCCAAATAATTTTGTTTCATTCACCCGTTGCTTTTAAGTAATCATGGACCCCCATTGTTAGCAGTTTTTTCATTCTGTTCGGATTTGTCAGTAAAAATAGATTAAGCTATACTTATTTTATTTTTACCTCACTAACATTGTAAAGGATTGTGAAAAGAATGAGAGCGGGATTACCCTTTGATTCCATTCCCATTTTAATTTTTGATACAAATCTGTCACAAGCATGATGATTAAGCCGTTAAAAAATTTCTTCCCATTGAAAAATTATTGGTATAAAATAATTAAATGTGAAATATAAAAAAAATAAATACAGTTGGAGAAATCAATGTCATGAATTTTAAAAAATTAGAGGCATTTATTTCAGTTTTGGAAAAGAGAAGTTTTTCGGAAGCAGCAGCAGCTTTAAAAAGTTCACAGCCTGCCATCAGCTTAAAGATTAAAAGCTTGGAAGAAGAGCTTGGGATTGAACTTTTAGATAGAGGACGTTCAGGTGTACATCCCACTAGGGCAGGGATCTTGGTTTATCAGGCTGCTAAAGAAATCGTGGGACGCTGGGTTCAGCTGGAAGATGATTTACTTGGCTTCCAGGATACATTAACTGGAACTTTAACCATTGGCGCGAGCACTATTCCCGGTACTTACCTACTACCAGGCTGGATTAAGAAATTTCGATCACTTTATCCTAAAGTAGACGTCAAAATTGAAATTAATGATTCAAGAAAAGTTTTAAATAAGCTGTTTGACCACCAAATTGATGTCGGTATTCTCGGATTACATCAACCATCAGCCAAAATGTTCACAAAGGAAGTTGCCTCCGATTCCCTTGTCTTGATTGTTCCTGTCGAGCATGAAATCTCTCAATCAAGTAATTTGGATTTTAACCTTTTAAAAAAATATGACTTGGT
>JAUZQA010000496.1 GCA_030705665.1 Bacillota bacterium | reverse complement strand
TGTCATATCTAAAATATTAAGAGCTTTGATGTTTTCAAGAACCTTCCTCTCTTTAGGAGAACCTTCGTGTTTCTTCGTTTCTTTTGGTTCTTCTTCAAAGAAAGATAACTGTGCTGTTTCTTCTATTAGACTTTCCTTTTTCGTTACTGGCTCAGCCTTAGGCATTTCCTCAGCTAGATCTACCACTTTAGCAACCCGCTCAGCCTTAGGTTGGTCCTCAAGCTCTTTTAAAATTTCCGCCGCCCGATTAATGAGTTCTTTTGGAAGCTCCGCTAATTGGGCAACATGGATTCCATAACTTTTATCGGCAGGCCCTTCCTTAATTTTATGAAGGAACACCACCCTGCCATTATGCTCAACGGCGCTGACATGGACATTCTTCAATTTCGGCAGCTCTTGATCCAACACCGTTAATTCATGATAGTGCGTTGAAAAAAGCGTTTTAGCCCCAATTCGATTATGAATATATTCAATAATCGCTTGGGCCAAGGCCATACCATCATACGTAGAAGTTCCGCGGCCGATTTCATCAAATAAAATTAAACTGTTTTGTGTTGCCAAAGTAATCGCATTTTTCGCTTCCAGCATTTCCACCATAAAGGTACTTTGACCGGAAATGAGATCATCCGCCGCACCAATGCGTGTAAACACCTGATCAAAAATTGGCAGTACGGCCTCTGCTGCAGGAACATAACAGCCGATTTGCGCTAGGATGGCAGTTAAGGCAATTTGGCGCATGTAAGTACTTTTACCCGACATATTCGGCCCGGTAATGAGGAGCACTTCCCGCTCATTGTCCATCATACAATCATTCGGAACGTATTCCTGTGCATTCAGCACTTTTTCCACAACAGGGTGTCTGCCGTCCTTCACTACTACCCGGCGTTCCTCGGAGAATTGCGGCTTTACGTAGTGACGGTCCTCACTCACCTGCGCAAAGCATTGCAAAACATCGAGGGCGCTGACCAATTTTGCCAAGGCTTGCAGTCTAGGAATATATTCTTTGACCGATTCACGAATTTCGGTGAATAACTCATATTCCAGCTCGCCAATTTTTTCTTCTGCCTCTAAAATTAACGTTTCTTTTTCTTTAAGCTCTGGCGTGATAAAGCGTTCAGCATTTGCTAAAGTCTGCTTCCGTTCATAACGGCCTTCCACTAATAAATGCAGGTTGGCACGAGTGACTTCGATATAATAACCAAAAACACGGTTAAACCCGATTTTTAGCGATTTGATACCGGTTTTCTCTTTTTCTTCCCGTTCCAGCTGGGCAATCCATGTCTTACCATTTCGGCTGGCATCACGGTATTGATCAAGCTGGTCATTGTAGCCATCACGAATAATATTTCCTTCTTTTAATGAAAGCGGCGGGTTGTCAACAATCGCTTGCTCTAATAAATCTGTAACTTCCTCACATGGGTCAAGCTCTTCTGCGGTTTCAACCGCTGCCTCGTCTCCAAGTCCAATCATCAGCTCTTTTAAAAGCGGTATTTGCTGCAAAGATCTTTTTAATTGCACAAGATCGCGGGCATTGACATTTCCAAAAGCAACCCTGCCGGCAAGCCGTTCCAAATCGTAGACTTCCTTTAATTTTTCACGAAGATCTTGGCGTTCAAAATAGTGCTCAAGCAAAATCCTGACCATGTTTTGGCGCTGCTCAATCGCTTCACGATCAATTAACGGACGGTCGATCCATTGCTTCAGCATTCTTCCGCCCATCGCCGTCATCGTTTCATCTAAAAGCCATAATAATGATCCTTTTTTCCCCTTTGAGCGAATCGTTTCCGTTAGTTCAAGATTTCGCTTCGAATAGTAATCAATTTTCATATATTGATGAATTTGATAGGTTGATACAGGCTGGAGATGGTCAAGACTCCGTTTCTGGGTTCGATATAAATAGTTAAACAATCTTGAAGCTGTCTGCTGTAATTTGTTTTGGGCTAACTCTTGAAGCAGGTGGGAAAAATTTTCACCGACTGCATCATTGTCTTCAAAGGAAATGGCAAGCACATCACGCTCGCGCATCTTTTTTTGCAGCTCGCCATCAAAGTCGGCGGCAACTACAACTTCCTTCGCTCCCAAAACGGCTAATTCATTTAAAACCTCTTCAAATTGATTTGATAATAAAGTGACGCGGCTCTCTCCCGTAGAAAGATCGCTATAGGCAACACCAAAGGTATGGTCGGCAAACTTCGTTACAGAGGCGATATAGTTGTTTTCTTTTTCAGACAACCCTCTGCCTTCCATGACGGTTCCGGGGGTGATTAATTGAACGACTTCCCGTTTCACCATGCCCTTTGTCAGCTTCGGATCTTCTACTTGTTCACAGATGGCCACTTTATAGCCTTTTTCGATTAATTGTTCAATGTATCCTTGTGCTGCATGGTAGGGAACACCGCACATCGGAATTCGTTCGTCACCGCCGCCATCGCGGCTTGTTAAGGTTATTTCAAGTTCTTGGGACGCATTTAGCGCATCCTCGAAAAACATTTCATAAAAATCTCCAAGTCGAAAAAATAAAAAGGCATCCTGATATTCTGCCTTTACGGTTAGATATTGTTGTATCATCGGCGTATAACCAGCCATAATTTCCTCCAACATTTACATTCTTCATTTCGTGTATCTTCGACAAACATTATAACATAGATTCCTGCTTCTTTTTTAAGAAGAAAAAACAACCAGCTGCCTGATTTCCTTAAAAATCAATTCTGCTAAACTTTAAAACAATGAAGTTTACAAATTAATAAATTTTTCAAAAATCGTTGACATCTTCTCAAAGATTAATATAATGAGTTTATAGCGATGTTAGGAAACCTAACGCCATGACGGGAGGAAAAATTACATGTCTGTTTTAAATCAAACGAAATTACAAGAAATTAAAGAAATTATTGAAACTAAAAACGTAGAACTTCTTCATATGCAGTTCGTTGATCTTGAAGGAACTTTAAAAAATGTTACTATCACAGCTGAACAACTTGAAGATGCTGTAGAAGGCAAAATTATGTTTGATGGTTCTTCCATTACTGGTTTCTCTCCAATTAACAAATCTGACCTTTACTTACAACCAGACCTAAATACGTTTGCTGTACTTCCTTGGTCTGTTGAAGATGGATATTCTGAAGCTCGTTTCCTTTGCAGTGTAAAGAACCCTGATGGAACTCTTTTCGAAGGAGATACTCGTAACGTTTTAAAAAACACAGTGGCAAAGGCTGCTGAACAAGGCTACACCATTTCAGTCGGCCCAGAATTAGAATTTTTCTTATTCCAAACCGATGAAGATGGACGCCCATTATTAAAAACTCATGACGTTGCTGGATACTTCGAGCCATCACCACATGACCTTGGCGAGAAAGTTCGTTTACAAATTTATCGTGCCTTAAAAGCAATG
>JAUZQA010000495.1 GCA_030705665.1 Bacillota bacterium | reverse complement strand
GCAAAACATATCGTAACGGGGGTTTGTGAAACAGACTTTAGCGGCTATCCAGACTGCAGGGATATATTTATTAAATCATTAAATGTAACCTTAAACCTTTCAATGGATAACCAATTTGTTATTCATACCCCACTTATGTGGCTAAATAAAGCAGAAACCTGGGAATTGGCGGATGAACTAAATGCGTTGGATTTTGTCAGGGAAAAAACGTTAACCTGCTATAACGGAATTATTGCTGATGGCTGCGGAGAGTGTCCAGCTTGCAGATTAAGGAAAAAAGGGCTGGATGCGTATCTTAAAGTTAGAAAGGAGTTTTAGCGATGTACGGTTTTCGAATTGTTGATAAACTCCAAAAAATCGATGAAGATATCAAACAGGAACAGTTAAAATACCATACAAAAAGGGTTTTGGTCAGCAAGGAATTCACATTTGATGCTGCCCACCATTTACATTGCTATGAAGGTAAATGTAAAAATTTACATGGTCATACTTATAAAGTTATATTTGGAATAAGCGGTTATCTTGATGACCGTGGGATTATGATTGATTTCGGGGAAATAAAAGAGATTTGGAAAAATGAGATCGAAATTCATCTCGACCATCGCTACCTAAACGAAACTTTGCCGCCAATGAATACAACTGCAGAAAATATGGTTGTATGGATTTATGAAAAAATGACTGATGCCCTTCATATCAAAGAAAGACAAAATCAATATCATGGGGCAAAAGTAGAGTTTGTCCGATTATATGAAACACCTACGAGCTATGCAGAAGCTAGAAGGGAATGGATGGAACTTGACTAAAATACCAGTTATGGAAGTATTTGGTCCAACTATTCAAGGCGAGGGAATGGTAATCGGACAAAAAACAATGTTTGTTAGAACTGCAGGTTGTGATTACTCATGCAGCTGGTGTGACTCTTCTTTTACATGGGATGGGACAGGGAAAGAAGACATAAAAATGATGGATGCGGAGGAAATCTGGACAGAATTGAAAAGAATTGGCGGTAATAGCTTTTCTTATGTCACTCTCTCTGGAGGTAATCCAGCATTATTAAAAAATTTAAGAGGTTTAATCGAATTATTAAAGGCAAATCATAAGAAAGTTTGCCTGGAGACTCAGGGGAGTAAGTGGCAGGATTGGTTTTTAGAAATTGATGAGTTGACCCTTTCTCCGAAACCGCCCAGTTCAAAGATGGAAACAGACTTTTCAATCTTAGACTCTATTATTGAGAGACTCACTAAAAATGATTCTGAGCAGCATGTCAGTTTAAAAGTTGTGGTATTTAATAATCAAGATTATGAATATGCCAAAATTGTTTACCAGCGGTATCCTGGTATTCCATTCTTTTTACAGGTGGGCAATGACCGAATAACGGAAAATGATGATTATGAGCTTTTTAAGCACTTGATCCAAAAATATCAGTGGCTGATCGATAAAACGATGATGGATGAGGTTTTTACGAATGTAAAGGTGCTGCCGCAATTACACACTTTTGTATGGGGAAATAAAAGAGGAGTATAATTCCTGACTTAAAACGCCTATCTCATGGAAAGGCGTTTTTTTTTTTTCATTTCATAGTCCAAAAAAATTGTAATTTTAACGAAATCATTTTGTAAATAAAAGTTGATATAATCAAAAATAAACTTAATGTAGCAGGTGAGTATATGGAAGCAACAACAGCCAAAACGTATCTACAAAAATCACTTGATGAATGGAAAGAAGACATCTCCGAGGTTCTCGCCGAAATTGATAGGGAATATGACGAAGTTTCACAGGAACTAAAGGTTTATTCCTACAAGTACGGTATTACCAAGCAAGTGATTCAATCAACAGTAAATAATGATATTATCAAAAGTATTCGTGAAAGATATCATAAACCATTTGAAGAAAATTATAATAAGCTAAAAGAAGACATCAAAGATTTAGAAGAGAAAAAACGAGTTTTTCAAATGTTCATACATAAAATTGATGAGGTAACTCGGAAAGAAAATCAAACAAATTCCAATGAATATAGAAGCACTTTGGTCTCTCAATCATAGTTGGATAAAAAGCATTATGAAAAGTAACCAAATTACCCAGGTTACTTTTTTTAATTGCAGAGAATTTTATAATCTAGGGTGATGCTGAAAAGTCAGGATTAAATTTGTCTATCTAATATTTATTAGACTTCCTATTAGGTATCGTTTAAAATGGAATATAACAGAGGTGAACAAACTTGATCTATAATGATAAATCGATAAATCGTTTAAAAAGAGCTGAAGGTCAAATTAAAGGAATACTTAGAATGATCGAGGAAGGTAAAGATTGTAAGGAAGTAATTACACAGCTATCGGCTGCACGCTCCGCGATCGACCGTACAATTGCCGTTATCGTTAGCTCCAACCTGGAGCATTGTCTTCGTGAATCAATGGAGTCTGGAAAAGGTGACTCATCTAAGCTTGTAGAAGAGGCAGTGAATTTGCTGGTTAAAAGCAGATAATATTGGAACAATAGTGGTAATCCAAGCCTAAATAAAAACGCAGACCTTCTTTAATAAAATAGGTCTGCGTTTTTATTTTATGTTTCATTCAGTATTTATTCAGCTTTTGAAGCTTCAATTTGCAGGTTTACTTTTACTTTATCCCCAACAAGAACTCCACCAGTTTCTAAAGCAGAGTTCCAAGTTAAACCAAAGTCAGCGCGGTTTATTGTACCTTGTGCGCTAAAGCCCACTTTTTCATTTCCCCATGGATCTTTACCTTGTCCTTCAAAAGTTACGGAGAATGTTTCTGGCTTTGTTATACCATGAATTGTCAAATCACCGGTAACATCATATTCTCCTTCGCCATTATTTTTAATAGTAGTTGAACGGAAAGTCATTTCAGGGTATTTTTCCACATCAAAGAAATCTGCTGAAGTTAAGTGTGCATCACGATCTTTATTTCGGGTATCGATACTAGAAAGTTCAACTTTAAAGTCAATTGTTGCGTCAGATAAATCAGTAACATCTGCTTCTACAACAGCACTAAAATTGTGAAAAGTTCCTTTTACGTTAGCAATCATCATGTGACGAATTGAAAAATCTACACTACTATGATCCGCGTCGATTGCCCATTTTGTTTTTGTCATTTTAAATCTCCTCCACCTAATTGTTTTGATATAAGATATCTCAAATTAAAAATAACTTGATTCAAGATAAATTATATGTTGATGTGATTTTAATGTCAATCTTTATTTATTATTTTTAAAATTAAGATTGCATGAGAAGAGCGTTAAAGATAGACTAAAATTTACCTAAAATAATGTTTTTTAAATAAATACCCAGTTTATTATGAAGAACCATAACAAATGTTAGAAACATGGGTTACATTAAATATAATTGTCATAACATTGGAGAGTGGTTAGATG
>JAUZQA010000494.1 GCA_030705665.1 Bacillota bacterium | reverse complement strand
GGTACAAGGAAAATGCCGCGTTCATCCAAGATTTTGGTTGCCTCGATCGTGGTAGGTCCATTCGCTGCCTCGACAACGATGGATGCTTTAATATCATAGGCATTTTTCTCAGTAATTTGGTTCGAAATGGCAGCCGGTACTAAAATATCACAATCAAGTTCGAATAGCTCTTTATTGGTTATCGTATTAGTAAATAGTTTAGAGAACGTTCCAAAGCTGTCTCTACGGTCGAGTAAATAGTCGATATCAACACCATTTGGATCAGCAATGGCACCATAGACATCGGAAACACCGACTACTTTTGCTCCAGCATCATGCATGAATTTTGCCAGGTAGCTTCCGGCATTACCGAAGCCTTGGATTACGACACGGGCACCTTTAATGTCGATACCTTTTTTCCTTGCAGCTTCTTCAATAACGATCGCAACACCGCGTGCTGTCGCCGTTTCACGGCCTTGTGAACCGCCTAAAACGAGCGGCTTGCCGGTGATGAATCCAGGTGAGTCAAATTCGCGTAATTGGCTGTATTCATCCATCATCCATGCCATGATTTGTGCATTGGTATAAACGTCTGGTGCTGGAATATCCTTATTTGGGCCGACAATTTGGCTGATGGCACGAACATAAGCGCGGCTCAATCTTTCCAACTCGCCAAGCGACATTTGCCGCGGCTCACAAATGATTCCGCCTTTACCGCCACCAAACGGCAGGTTGGTAATGCCGCATTTTAAACTCATCCAAACGGATAATGATTTAACTTCGGCTTCATCTACTTCAGGATGGAAGCGAATGCCTCCTTTTGTTGGACCGACAGAATCATTATGCTGTGAACGATAGCCGGTAAATACTTTAACAGAGCCGTCATCCATTCTTACGGGGAAGCGGACGGTTAATACCCGTAATGGCTCTTTTAAAAGTTCATACATGGCTTCACCATAACCCAATTTCTTTAAGGCTTCATGAATGATCGACTGTGTAGAATGGTACATTTTTAATGATTCAGATTCTTCCGCCTGCTGCTTCAAAATCTCTTCCTTGATAGACATGTTTGGCACCTCTATAGGTTATTATCGTAGATCTATAGAAAAACTATTAGCCTCATCATTATTACTTTTTTAACACCCAGATTTGTTTTTAGAGATTGCCAATCGATAAATATTTTGTTTCTAAGTAAGGCTCAATTCCTTCGATGCTTCCTTCACGGCCTAGACCGCTTTCTTTCATGCCGCCAAATGGGACATGCGCACCCGAAGGAGCACCATCATTCCAGCCGATAATGCCAAAATCCAAGTTATCATGGATATAGGTTCCCGTTTTGTAATCATTTGTGAAGAAATATGCTGCTAGCCCGTATGGCGTACTATTCGCAATTTCGATAGCTTCCTCCAGTGTTTTAAAGGAAACGATTGGAGCTACAGGGCCAAATGTTTCTTCTTGCATAATAACCATATCAGCACTAACATTTTTTAATACAGTTGGGTAAACAAAGTAATAGCCTTGATCTTTGTTGATATCGTATTGATTTCCGGCTAAAACCTCTGCACCTTTATCGATCGCATCCTCAATTTGGGAGACAATTTTCTCATAGCCCTTTTCATTGATAATTGGTCCAATTTGGGTATCAGGATCGAGCCCGTTGCCCACTTTTAATTTTTTAACCTCTTCAGCTAATTTTTCTGCGAATTGGTCGACAATATTTTCATGGACAATAATCCGATTGGCGCAGACACATGTTTGCCCAGCATTTCTGTATTTCGTGATAAGCGTTTGCTGGACGGCAAGATCTAAGTCGGCATCCTCCGCAATGATGAGCGGGGCATGGCCGCCTAATTCCATGGTCATATGTTTAACCGTATCAGCACTGTTTTTAATTAATTGTTTCCCGATAGGAGTAGAACCGGTAAATGATATTTTTCGGACATATTCACTTTGTGTAAAAAGATCACCAACAACTGAACCTCTTCCATTCACATACTGAATCACATCTGTTGGGATCCCTGCTTCATGTGCGAGTTCAACTAGCCTCATTGTTGTCAAAGGAGTTTCCACTGCTGGTTTTACGATAAATGGACACCCTGCAGCCAGTGCAGGTGCTGCTTTCCTCGTCATCATCGCAGCCGGGAAATTCCATGGCGTAATGGCTGCCACTAACCCAATCGGCTGCCGGCTGACAATGATACGTTTCGATTCAGTGCTTGCCGGAATGGTACGTCCGTAAATCCGCTTTGCTTCTTCAGCATACCAATCAATGTAACTGGTTGCATAATCAACTTCACCCAATGATTCTTTTAATGGCTTGCCATTTTCAAGCGTCATGATTTTGGCAATTTCTTCTTTATGCTCCTGCACAAGCTGCGACCATCTTTGCAAAAGCCGTGAGCGTTCATGTGCATTTACTTTGCGCCATTTTTTAAAGCTATCATGGCCATTTTTAAGTGCTTGGTTGATTTCTTCTTCCGAATGGATCTTGACTTCCTGAATTAATTCACCCGTAGCAGGATTGTTTACCCTCAATACATTTACCATTTAGGTTCCCCCTTTTTATGCAAAAGCCTTTTCTAAGATTGCCAAGCCTTTGGCTAATTCTTCATCCGTAATGACCAGTGGAGTTAAAAAGCGAATGATATTGCCTTTAATTCCAGCGGAGAGGAGAAGAAGTCCATTTTCATTTGCGTATTTGGTAATTTCAGCTGTTTTTGCTTTGTTCGGCTTTTTCGAAGACCGATCTTCAACAATTTCACAACCTACCATTGCACCAAGGCGGCGGATATCGCCAATATATTCATGCTTTTCTGCCAACTCTTTTAGTTTTGCTTCTAGCTTTTGCCCGAGTAATTCGGATTTTTCCAATAGATTTTCTTCTTCAAAAACATCGATAACCGCTAAGGCTGCAGCACATCCTACCGGACTTCCGCCATAAGTGCCTCCCAGTTCGCCAGGACCGGTTACGTCCATGATCTCTTTTCTGCCAACGACGCCGCTTAATGGTAAACCGGCAGCTAATGATTTTGAAACCGTGACTAAATCCGGCACGACATCGAAATGTTCAATCGCAAACATTTTCCCGGTACGGCCAAAACCTGTTTGAATTTCATCTGAAACAAAGACAATGCCATTTTCCTTACAGAATTCGCTGACAGCCTGAACAAATTTTTTCGGAGGAATGACAAACCCGCCTTCTCCTTGAATCGGCTCCATTACGACACAGGCAACCATTTCAGGAGCTACTGTAGCAAGAAAGAAATCTTTAAATTCCTGAATAACTTGGTCAACGTATTCTTCTTCTGTCATCCCAGCTGTTTTACGATAGACATATGGATATGGAGCTTGATAGATTTCAGGCGCAAATGGTCCAAATCCAAATTTATATGGTTTTACTTTACTTGTCATTCCCATGGTT
>JAUZQA010000493.1 GCA_030705665.1 Bacillota bacterium | reverse complement strand
TTTTTTGATTATTTATCTTCTGTATATACTTTTGCTGATCTTCTTCACCTGTGCTTTTTTTGAGTTCTTGTTTTCCGCAGGCTATCAGGATACATGGGAGTATGATGGCGATAAAAATTCCTCTTAAATGTTTAAGTGTCATGGTTTTACTCCACTTTCTTTTATTTATTGACAACCAATTATAGCATATGCATATTTTCAAATGGGTTAATTTTTTGTAAAAAAAAACACACTCACCAAATGGATGAGTGTGAAAAAGTGTTTTCTATTTAGAAATTTCAGCAGCACCGGCCAATCCGGCCGTTTTCCCACGGAAAAAGAGCAATGGTGCCTTTTGCAGATCATATTCAAAGCGACTAACCAAACCTGTGACAATATAATGGTCGCCGCCCTCAAACAATTCAGCTACAGTGCATTCAATTGTAGCAAGATTACCTTCTAGGACAGGAACGTTATCCTTTGACAGCGAATATTCTGCATTGGTAAATTTATCAGCCTTTTTCGCAAAGTCCCAGCACACTTTTTCTTGGGTATGCTGGAGGATGTTCACAACAAATGGCTGGTCCTTTGTAAAAGCGTGTAAACTGCTTGATTTTTTATCAATACATACAAGTATCAAAGGCGGCTCTAGTGAAAGAGAAGAGAAGGAATTGGCTGTTAAGCCGATCAATTCTTCTCCAAGTCTGGATGTAATAACTGTTACTCCAGTTGCAAAGTGGCCAAGGGTATTTCTGAACTCGCGAATATCCATTTTTCCCTCCCATTTATCGTCTTTTGCATTTTAAATATTCACATTGATACTAATTGGATTACCGCGTAAGCCTCTTTCTTCAAGGATTGGCAAGACATAGTCTCGAAAATACGGAAACTCTGCGTTATAATCGACAAACGATAAGGTTGTTCCCCGAAATCCAGTTTTTGCAAGTGCCGTAATTCCGTCCGCCACCTGTTCTGGTGTCCCGATCAGTGGATATCCGCCGTGACCTAAAGCAAAACGGTCGCGCAATAAGGATAGTACCTCGTGAGGGAATGAATGGGCATTAGCAAATTGCATATTGATGACATTATCTACCGCCGTCCAATCAGCATTTGTTTTCGCCGCATACTCCCAGTATTCAAGCGCTTCTTCCTCTGTAGGACGACAGATGACATGTGAGAAGGTAAGGACGTCTACATCCCTTCCCTTTTGAGCCGCCTGATTCTTTAATTCCTGAATTTCCTCTTTGGAACGCTCCAGATCAATCGCAGGAGTAAACAAGAAGTTGGCATTTTGGGTGGCAAATACTCGCCCTTCTTTTGATCCGGCGGCATTTATGATCGGTACCTCACTAATTGGACGCGGATCGCTTTTTACCCTTTTGAGATTGAAATACTTTCCTTCCCAGTTAAAATAATCTTCTTCTTGCCACAGTTTTTGAATAATATCAATCCATTCTTGAGCATATGCATAACGTTCCTCATGACTCTCAGATAGAACAAGCCCCAATGCTTCATATTCCGGTCTGTGCCAGCCCGCAACAATATTAATTCCTGCCCGTCCGCCGCCAATTTGGCTCATCGTCGCAATCTGCTTCGCCACTACTACTGGATGGTTAACAGCGGTATGAATGGTCGAAATTACATTCAGATTTTTTGTACTCGCCAACAGACCTGTTGCCCAAGTAATGGTTTCAAGAACGGATCCATGAAAATCAATTTCATCGCCAGGGGTTCCGATCCAGCGAGCAACTGGAAGCATAAAATCAATATCAGCATCATCCAGCATTTTTGCTAACTTAAGATTATTTTCCCAAGTAGGCTTCCACCTTTCAGGAATCTTCGTAATAGACATCCCTCCGGAACAATTGGTTGAGAAAGTCCCTAGTAAAAACCTGTCATTTCTAAACATTTGTATCCCCCTTTACATTCAAGCCAACAGCATTTTAAAACTTGTAAATAACAATCCCCCAGAACTCTTTATTTTGTGATCCGCGATTGGATCATCTGCTGCCATGGTTTCCATAAATCAAGTCTTGATAGGGCCTCCATGATACTGGCGTAGTCATCACGTCCAATTGAAAGCCACTCACCATCCCATTCACCTGTGTAGATACTCCGATCAATCACTGTGGCTGCTCGTACAGACTCTGCGAGAGTTTCATAATTTTGCAGTTTTTTCTGAAGACGATTGATTTGCTTGAATAATTCATCAACGTTGCGTTCATGAATGACCGATGCTTGTTCTTCCTCCATCACATCACCTCTTCTGTTTGCCATTTCCTTGTCATTTAAAAGTTTTCGAAATACTCCCTGTGCTCCCACTCTGTTACAATATTTTCGTAATCTGCCACCTGCTCTTTTTCGATATAAGCCATATAACGGCCGATTTCACTTTCTTTCATTTTAATAATGTAATCAACGAACAATTTCCCCATTTTACTTTCAAATAGCGAGCTTGCCCGCAATGACTCTACTGCTTCCTGAAGGTTCTTTGGAATGAATTCACGATCATCTGCATAAGCCTCATCACTTGCCGGTCCAGGGTCAAGCCGGTTTTCTAATCCATCGAGTCCGGCAAAAATCTGTGAGGCCAGATAGAGATACGGGTTTGCTGCCGGCTCTCCCGCTCTGTTTTCAAAATGAGTCGTTTTATCTCCATATCCGCCAAGTACCCGAATCATTGTTCCGCGATTATCTACCCCCCAACCGGCACGGTCAGGAGCCAATGAATTTGGCTTAAAACGCTTATAGCCATTAATTGTAGGTGTTGTAAACACCGTAGATGCGCGGGCATGCTTTAGGATACCCGCTGCAAATTGCTTTCCAAGAACGGATAATGACTCATTCTCCACTTCCGGTATGAACAGGTTTTCACCTGTTTCCAGGTCAACTAAAGATTGATGCAAATGCCAGCCGCTCGAGAAAAATCCCGGAATTGAGGGCCTGCACATAAATGTTGCCAAATAGCCATTCCGTTTACATATTTGTTTTACTGCTGTCCTGAACAGCAGCATCGCATCGGCTGCTTCAATTCCACGCATCGGTGCAAACGTCACTTCAATCTGGCTCGGTCCCCACTCATCTTCAATCGTGCGTAATGGAAGACCCAGCGCCTGAATATTTTCAGCAATCAGTTGAATAATCTCGTCAATTTCATCATTATGGGCTTCCAGCTGATATTGATACCCTCTAGCGACAGGCCTGACCTTTGGCGGCTCGCCAGGGCTTCCCGGTGCTCCCAATTGTTCAGGGTTAATATCAGAATCGACAATTTTTGTTAACGAAAATTCAACCTCCAGCCCGGAAACCATCTCGAAGCCTTTATCATTTAATTCCTTTAAAGCTTTGCGGCCGATTTGACGGCTGTCAAACGGGAGCGGCTCCCCAGTTTTTAGATAAGCATCGCATAAAATCCAGCCTGTATTGGGTGCCCATGGAAGAACTTTGAAGGTA
>JAUZQA010000492.1 GCA_030705665.1 Bacillota bacterium | reverse complement strand
TTTCTTATTCGCATATCAAATATGAATGTCTTGATTTAGATGAAACTTCTCCAATCTATTTTGGATTAAAAAAAGATTGTTTGGATATGCATGCAATGAGATATAGAGTTTTTGGTGCAGTTTGGAAATCGATGGATGGGAAAAAAATTATTTTAAATTATTGGTTTGGAGACAGCGAAGACGAAATTCAATTTGCTGTAAAAAATGCTGGATATTTAGAGTTTAAACTTTCAAACCTTGAAGATATAAAAGAAGTATATCAATCCATTCGATTAGAACAAGAGCTTCAAAATTGGTTTAAAAGAAGAAAGCTGCCTATATTAACGATATGGAAAAGACCATGGAAGAATTTAAGAAAAGGATGGTACGTTTTAAAATCAACCAACGATTTCCCTATGGTGTTAACTTGTATACAAAAAAAACAATTCTCAATTTGGGTGGAGCACTTACAGGTATGTGAAACTGAAGAGGATATTACGACATTTTTGAATTTGGTAAATACAGAGCATAGCATAAAATTAATAACCGAAATGAAAGGATAAGCTAGTTTTTATAATTGTGTTTTCATTTTTTATTAGAAAGGAATTATTAATGTGACTCATCCAGCTCAATTTATAGAATTCTTATTAGCAATAATAGCCTTAATGGGTATTTGGTTTTCGATTTCAAATTTTAACAGTTTTAAGCGTTTATTAATCGGAAGACCAATGAGAACGGCTGAACTACACGCTGAGCACAATAAATTACTTTGGTATATTGCTCTGCCAATTCTTTCTGCTGATCTGTATTCATCCGTTGCGTACGGTCCGGAGGCGGGAATAACGGAACTTGCGAAGTTTGGGAATGAAGCAAAGTGGTATATCATCCCTATTACCATCTCTACGATTGTATTATTGGCAATTCTGATTCTTTCTTATATTATGGGTGTTCTAGCCTATCCAAATGGGGGCGGAGCATATGCCATTGCAAAGGATAACTTTAAACAACGTTGGATTTCTTTAATTGCATCAAGTTCATTGCTTGTCGATTATATCTTAACGGTGGCAGTTTCTGTATCCGCCGCGGTACAGGCGGTTGCCTCGGCATATCCGATCGTTACACCTTATGAAACGGTTCTTGCTGTTCTCTGTGTCTTTCTCTTATTAATGGTGAATCTTCGGGGCGTTGCCGAATCCGCGAAAATCTTTGCTTGGCCAACATTTGGGTTCATGGCATGTATGTTATTACTCGTATTTACTGGTTTTTTTAACGAGACCAAGCATGGTTTTGTTCAACCTAGCACACCGTCGTTTGGAACGATCCCAAAGGGAATGACCTTATTACTTATATTAAAAGCATTCAGTTCTGCTTGCTCTGCATTAACAGGAATTGAAACCATTTCAAATGCCGTTCCTGTTTTTAGAGAACCACGACAAAAAAATGCGATTAAGACTTATATTGCATTAGGAACTATTACAGCAGTAACCCTTATAGGATTTGCCTACCATTTATATGTAAGGGGTATTAGTCCAGATCCTAATAATACCATGTTATCTCAATTAACCGGGTATTATTTCGGACATAACATTATCTATCAATTAATCATCTGGTTTACATTTATCGTCCTCATTCTTGCAGCCAATTCAACGTTTACGGGATTTTCCCAATTAGCTGCCATTGTTGCAGCCGATGGATTCTTGCCTCGTGGATTGACGAACAGAGGGGACCGTTTGGGATACTCTAATGGCATTATTGTACTTGCAGGTATTGCGAGTCTTTTGATCATCGCCTTTCGTGCTCAAACCAATGCCTTAATTCCGTTATACGCAATCGGGGTTTTCCTATCCTTTACAGTTGCTCAATTTGGTTTAATAAAACGTTGGAAACGCGTAAAAGGATCAAATTGGAAAATTAAATTTATTATTAATACAGTGGGGGGAATAATCACTAGTGTTGTCGCGGTAATTTTTGGAGTCACAAAATTTACAGGCGGAGCATGGGTTGTTTTAATCGTAATCCCTCTAATTATTTTCTTTTCATTGGCCATTCATCGTCATTACCAAGATATTGCTGATGAGTTAAAGATTGATCTTCAATTGTTAAAACCTGAAGCAAATAGGGTGATCACCATTGTTCTTGTTTCTGGCGTGCATCGAGTTGTTCATAACACCTTGTCTTTTGCAATGGGTGTAAGCCAGGCTGATTTAATAGCTGTTTATGTAGGGTTTAATGATGAATCGATTAGAAAGATGGAGCAAAAATGGGAAGAATGGGGAAACCCATGCAGATTGGTAACGCTGAAAAGTAAATATAGATCGGTGTTAGAACCTTTATCAAGATTAATTCATTTAATTGAGGAAAAGGATTTGAATGCCCCAATCCAAGTTATTATCCCTCAATTTATTCCGAAAAAGTGGTGGCATAATCTGCTGCACAATCAAACTGCTCTATTACTTCGACTATGGTTGATGAGACATAAAGATGTTGTTATTACTACAGTACCTTATCATTTAAAAAAATAGCTCAAGAAGGAATGGAATCAGATAAATTTGTGAAGCTCAAAAAAGAACCACTATGTTTAGTCCCGATGAAGTTAAAGGTCATCGGGACTTTTTGCATAAAAGGATAGTTCATTGTTGCCTTATCCATTTATTCAGTCCCATCTACACAGTTAGACCTACAGCTTTCATTAAAACTGCTATCCTCCCATGTTATTTTTCCGCAGATCACCCGTTCTGTTCCTTTAAATCCTTCAAGGGTGATGTAAGAAGTAGCATTTTTCTGTTTTTGCTCTGCAACGATGTGAATGGTGTCATTGCGGAAAACGGGTTTTAGAAATTGCATATCATAGGTGGAAATCTTCAATCCCTTTTCCGTAAAAAAAGAGGTAATCTCAAGGGCCAGGCCCATGGTTAACATGCCATGGGCAATGGGAGCGGGGAATCCAGCACGCTCTGCTTCCTTTTGATTGAGGTGAATCGGATTAAAGTCACCGGATAGACAGGCATATTGGTTAATTTTTTCTTCCGTTATTGTGAATGTACGACTAATTCGGACACACATTGAAAACACTCGCTTCCTTCTAAATCATATCCAATCAGCGTTTGAGTATAAAAGGTATACTTTCCTTTCTTTGCTTCTTTATCAAGTGTTACCGTGCAGAGAAAACGGTCCCCGATGGACAACTCCTTTGAACAAGTACATATCTGCCTCCTGTGGATTGGTGCTGCTGGATACTGCCATGGAACGTTAATGTATTGGTAAAAGAGCATCGGAAAGGTAGGCGGTAATTTTGTTTGTTTTCCGAAAATCTTCTCAAAGCCTTGGACCATTTCTTTTGTAATTGTCACGATCACCTGGTCTGTTTTCAAGATATCCTCTCCCATAACATAGCCAAGCCAATGCCGCCACCGATCCCAATCGTTGAAATCACATAGTTTGCTTGATACCGCTGGACT
>JAUZQA010000491.1 GCA_030705665.1 Bacillota bacterium | reverse complement strand
ATACCAATGGTAATCCATACAAATTTTGGTCCTTTTTTATCAGACATGATTCCCCCTAATAGAGAACCAAAAATATATCCGTATCCAAAGTACCCAAGAACTGCTCCCCAAGCAATTGGGTTAAATCCAAACTCTTTAATAATGGATCCTTGACCATATGAAATAGCACCACGGTCAATGTAGTTGATAATCGTGATAACGACCATCATCATCATGATTTTATAACGATAGTTTTCCCGCATTACAATCTCCCCCTTGTAATTAAAAGTCCCCGATGTTACCATTGTTGCTTTTCCCCTATTTCAGTTCTTCTTGTCTAAATCCCCTCTATATGGGGGCTCTATGGTTCTTGCCTTACTAGTTATATAGATTTGAACTTAATACCCATTGAGAGCTTCAATAAAGTAAAAAATATTCAAATGTACGAAACTAAAAAAATCATGATTTATTAACAATGACTAGCGCAAATGTTAAAAAAGTTTGTGAAAGGGCTTACAATATTATGGTTAACTAGAATGCTTTCCAAAGGTGCGAAAGGATTTACAATCTTTTTGCTTTTACACTTCTGAAATAAAATAATAAATAAAGAAAAGGTAAAATTGCATTTTCTCACTTCATGAAAAGGCTTACATTACTGTTTTCTTTTTCACGAACTTTCAATTCATTTAGTACTATTGTGGAATATTAATAGTTTTTACATGAAAATCCCCTTTTTCATCCCCCCTATACAAAAAAGATTACAACTTTTCAAATTATTTGTAAATAAGCAATATATTAAAATATTTATTCTGAATATTTAGATATATATTGTGAAAATTAACTTTTATTAAATGGTCAACTACTCTAGTGAAGTGGTCCAGCGAAATGAGATTCTTTAGAAACGATACTTGTGGAAGAAAAGGGGAAGTACAGGGGATAGGTGATGTGGACTTTCTGGAAAATGTTATCACATTAGAAAAGTTTTTTTCGAGCCTTTTTACCAATTTTAATATAGGTTTCCCCTTCAATGGTTTTAAATAATTTAATTCCAAAGAACTTGAGGGGGGTAAAGATCTCCTTCATATGTAGTAATGGCATGCAAATCACCTCCATTATAGGTACTAGTGATTTAAGTATATATTATTATGGTTATACTTAAAATGAATATATTCCGGAAAATTCCGACTATTTTCGCGTTTCCTCCATTAAAAAAGATAGAAGCTAAATAAGCATTCTATCTTTTCGTGTCCTATATTCAGTTGCTCCTTATTTTTCCAAGCTCATCCCAGTGACTACGCTAAAATATAGTTGTTTTATAAGGCAAATGGTCATAGCTCTCTTTTTTATTTATTTTGTGGTAAAATGTGAGGGTTGATGATTATTCTTGAACCATTCTATGCTGCGTAGGCTGATTCCCTGAACAAGGGGAAGAAGATTTTTGCTGCAGGTGTAGGTATGATTCTTTCAGGTGAAATTTAGCATAAGGGGAAATGAATATGATTCTTGTTGTTGGCGGTGCCGGATATATCGGCAGTCACCTAGTAAAGGAATTAGTTGAAAAGGAAGATGTCATCGTACTTGATAATCTATCGACTGGTCATCGAGAAGCGGTTGACAGCAGGGCTATTTTCGTAAAAGGTAATTTAGGAGATGAGGAAGATCTGCAAATGATCTTTTCAAGTTATCCGGTTGATGCTGTTATGCATTTTGCGGCGAACAGTCTTGTTGGTGAATCGGTCGTCGATCCGTTAAAGTACTATCAAAACAATGTAGCTTCTACTTTGACATTATTAAAAATGATGTTAAAGCACAATATCAAAAACTTTATTTTTTCTTCAACAGCTGCTACATATGGAATTCCAAATGTGGAAATCATCGATGAAACATGCCCAACAGCGCCAATTAATCCTTATGGTCAATCTAAATTAATGGTTGAACGTATTTTGGCTGATTTTTCTAAAGCTTACGGTTTGAATTATGTCGTTCTTCGTTATTTTAATGCGGCAGGTGCTTATCATACAGCTGAAATTGGCGAAAGCCATGATCCGGAAACACATTTAATTCCGATTGTCCTGCAGCATCTTGTTGGCAAACGCGAGAAGGTCTCTGTGTTTGGTTCAGATTATGATACACCAGATGGCACATGCTTACGAGATTACATTCATGTTACGGATTTAGCCAATGCTCATATCCTTGCACTTGAAGCGTTACTTACCGAGAAAAAATCGACGGAAACCTATAATTTAGGTAATGGTCTGGGTTATTCGGTAAAAGAAGTAATTGAAACCTGTGAAAAAGTAACAGGTAGGAAGGCGACCGTAGAGATTGCTCCAAGGCGTGAAGGCGATCCTGCAAGACTTGTGGCTTCCTCTCAAAAAATCTTTTCTGAACTTGGCTGGAAAGCAGAACGAGATTTAGAAACGATTATCGCTAGTGCCTGGAAATGGCATCAGCAACAAACATACTAATAGACAACCCTTGCCTTTTATAGAAGGCAAGGGCTTTTTTGCTCTATATGCAACACTATTAAAAAAATTCTGTTTTCAGTACTTTACCTAGAAAAAATAGTCCTATATAATAGATAGAAACACATAAATCGTTCGAAAAGGCAAAGCTATTGAAAAATAGTGACGCAAAACTTAAGGGGCTACTGTTACCCAACAATGCCAGCCAGTTACCGAATACGACTCCTGCGATTTATGTAACTAAAGGAGGGAACTTTGTGTTAAAGTCAAGATTCATGAAAATCAGCTTTCATTGGCACTTGTTTCAGCAACGTCACTGTGAAACATTACTTGAGGATAGCCTTAGTGAGGAACTGAAATCCAAATTTAAAATCAAGGCATTGTATCATCAAAGCAAGGTTCTTGAACTATTTTACAAATTGGAATGCGGAATATAAAATGTGAGTATAAACTTCCATACAAATGAATCCTGGAGATTTCCGGGGTTTTTTATTTTTGGCTGAATGCCAAAGTGCGACTTAAAATATGTGACCTTGTAAATAAAAAACACAGGGGGAAAGGTAACATAGAGAGCTTCTATGTGGCTTGGCAATGGGAAAACGATGGAGTAGGGTCACATAGCGGGCATCTATGTGACTTGGCAGGGAAAAAAAGAGGGAGTAAGGTAACATAGCGGGCATCTATATGACCGAGCAGGCGAAACAAAGCCGGAACAGAGTAACATAGCGAACTACTGCAAAAGATTACATATAATATAGAAAGAAGGCGATCGAAGATGAAACTGAAAAAAATTCACCATATCGCGATTATTTGTTCTGACTATGAAAAGTCAAAGGACTTTTATGTGCGTATCCTGGGACTGAATCCAATCCGAGAGGTTTATCGTCAGGAAAGAGAATCCTATAAGCTCGACCTTGAAGTGAATGGAGACTATCAAATTGAATTGTTCTCTTTTCCAAATCCCCCAAAACGTCCGAGCTACCCGGAGGCAGCTGGATT
>JAUZQA010000490.1 GCA_030705665.1 Bacillota bacterium | reverse complement strand
TGTCGAGCAGTACAACGATTTTGGCGGTCAGCTTTCAGATATCCCTGTTTGGATTGCCGCATGGACACGCTATGGCAATACACAGCCGCCGGCTGTTGGCGGGTGGACCCAATGGACGGCTTGGCAATACAGCGATCAAGGATCAATCCCTGGAATCTCGGGAGCGGTCGATGTAGATTATGGCCCAACGTCAATTGATGCATTAAGGGGATATCTAACTATTACTCCATCAGTGCCTGCTGCACCGAGTAACTTTACCGCTATTCCAACGGCAAATTCGGTCCAATTAAGCTGGAGCCCATCCGCGAATGCATCTTCCTATCAGCTGCAGCGCAATGGGAATGTCGTATATCAAGGTACAGCTTCAACTTTTACAGAAACAGGACTCTTGCAGAATACGACTTATGCTTACACTCTAACCGCAGTCAATGCTCAGGGGCTAAGCAGTCCAGTGAATCTATCTGTAACAACGAAAACTATTGCACAAACCGTGACCAAAGTGACAGCTAACAGCAGCCAATACTATAGCGGCAATACCGCTAAACTAACCACGACTGTTAAAGATGCTAACGGTAATCCATTAAGCGGGGCAACGGTGGCATTGACCGTGAAAAATCCAAGAGGCACAATTACATCGGTTACGGGTAAAACAGATATAAATGGTAATTATACTTATAATTACTTCATTGCCAAAAACTTACGTGGAACATTTACTGTAACCGCAACTACTACATTAGCAAACTACAATTCTAGCAGTGCAAGCACAACGTTTAGCGTTGCAAAGTAGAAATTTAATGCCAGGTGCCAATATAAATGGCGCCTGGCATTTTTTAATTGATACGGTTTTATCCACATGTTTTCTTCATAATATACAGAACATTTCCAAAAAGGTTTTAAAAAAGCAAATGTTCCACCTGTTCATGAATCAAAAATAAACTATGATGAAGCCTATGTACTAAAAAGTAGATTCGAAGAAAATGGCACTCAAAAGAATGAGTGCCATATGGAAGATTATTTATTTAGTTTAGGCTTCGGATCCTGTAGCAGCTTGTACTTCTTTTTCGGCATCGGTACTTTCTTCTTCAACTTTTGAGGCCAGTACGGTAACGATTACCTCATCATCATCATGGTTAATCGCAATATTGCTGTAGTTTTGTCTGATATCGCCAATTTTAATGGTATGGCCTATTTTAATTTTGGAGATATCGACCTCAATGGTTTCAGGGATATCTTTTGGTTTGGCTGAAATATTTAATTCATGCAGAGACTGTTGAAGGACTCCACCTGTTTCAGCACTTTCCGGAACTTCGGTCAATACCACATGTACCTGGGCATGAATCTTAGTAGACATATTAATATGATGAAAATCTGCATGAAGAATATCATGACTAATCGGATTGTATTGATAATCGGTAAGTATGACATCCTCAGAATTTCCATTCACGTCCAATGAAATAATTCCATTTCTCCCTACTTTTCTAATAACTTTAAGCAAATCCACGTTATTGACAGCGATCGCTTTACTTTCTTCATGTTTTCCATAGACCACTGATGGGATCTTTCCCTGGCCTCTTAATTGATGTAAAGCTGACTTTCGAAAATCGATCCGTTCTTTCGCAACTAACGTATTGCTCATTGCTATTCACCTTCCTGATAATTAAGAATTTTAGACATAGGTATAAAATTACTTTCTAATATAGGAATGTCTAAGCATAAATTTTACTATTCTAGTATAAAGGCATAATTTTTAAAATATCAAATATTTTGCACACCATTGTAAAGAAATAATGGATAATTAATAAATTCCAATATATTAATTAAGAAAATGTGATTAGGCACATAAAGATGACTCCAAGGCGGTAATTGAAAATAGGCGCCTTGAAGTCATCCTTTTAAAAATTTACCTTATGCTAGAATGAGTGGCAATTATATTACTACAAGTTTAAGCGCCCGAGTTGTTGAAGCTTGAATCTCAGCAATAAGCTTAGGTTTATCGGACAACTCTTCACCATATGAAGGAATCATTTCTTTTATTTTCGGTTTCCAAGCATTAAGCTGTTGTGGGAAGCATTCTTCAATTAATCTAAGCATGTCTGAAACCGATGTTGATGCTCCCGGAGAACCACCGAGTAACGCAGCCAATGATCCATCTTGGGAATGAACAATTTCCGTATTGCTAAATTGAATCGTTCCTTTGCCGGCCGGCGTATCTTTAATCACTTGCACCCGTTGGCCTCCCACTTTCAGTTCCCAATCCTCGTCTTTTGCACTGGGAATGAATTCTCGCAGTTCTTTCATCCGCTGTTCTTTTGTTAACGTCAATTGCTGGATCAGGTATTGCAGCAAAGGTATATTTTTTACACCTGCAGCCAACATCGTGATCAGATTGTCCGTCTTGATTGAGGCAAACAAATCCAACTTTGAACCTGTTTTAAGAAACTTGGGTGAAAAACCGGCAAAGGGGCCGAAAATCAATGTTCTTTTGCCATCGATAAATCGTGTATCCAGGTGCGGAACAACGATCAGCGGCGCTCCGGCTGGATTCTTTCCATATACCTTCGCATAATGCTGCTCTGCCACCTTGGGATTATTACATTCCAAATACTGTCCGCTGATAGGAAATCCGCCTATGTGTTTTCCTTCGGGAATGTGGGTCTTCTGCAGTAAAGGTAGACTCCCACCGCCACCACCGATAAAAACAAACTTCGATGTGTGTTTTTCGATCATTCCACTTTTAAGGTTGCGAACTTCTAATTTCCATGTTCCGTCTGCGGTGCGCTTTATATCCTCCACACGGTGATTGTATTTGATATTCACATTTTCTCTTGCCAAGTAATCGGACATCGCGCGAGTCAATGCCCCGTAGTTGACATCTGTTCCATCATTAATTTTCGCTGCTGCAACAGGTTCATTCACGGACCGATCTTTCATCATAAGTGGAAACCACTCTCTTAGCTGACCAAGATCATCAGTGAACTCCATTCCTCGAAACAATGGGTGCTTAGATAGCGCTTCATAACGTTTTTTCAAAAATCTTACATTTTCTTTTCCTTTTACGAAACTAATATGAGGCAGACCTGTAATAAAATTGCGTGGATTACCAATCAATTTGTGATCAGCCAGGTAAGCCCAAAGTTGTCTTGACAACTGAAAGCGCTCATTTATTCTAATCGCAGCATCTATGTTTATGGTGCCATCAGGTTGTTCAATTGTATAATTCATCTCGCATAATGCGGCATGTCCCGTTCCTGAATTATTCCGCTCATTGGAGCTTTCTTCACCGGCACCTTCAAGCCGTTCGAATATTGTAATGTTCCAATCTGGCGCTAACTCCTTAAGCAATACCCCCAAGGTAGTACTCATTATCCCGGCACCAATTAAAATAGCATCTGTTTTGGATGTGTTCTCACTCATATGGATCCTCCTCGTATGATAGTAGTCTAG
>JAUZQA010000049.1 GCA_030705665.1 Bacillota bacterium | reverse complement strand
TTACACACGGGGAACAGCCGCCAAATTGCGATGAAACTTTACAGATAAAAGCAACCTATGCTCACAATGGCTTAGCGCGCGGCATATGGAGAGTTGACGAAAAATTCCTAAATGGAATTGGTGTTGCGATGGGAGGATTTGTTTCCTCGGCAGCTGACATTATGATGGCATATGCAATTGCTTCTAAGCTAGAATCTAGACAAACATTTACTTCGATTGATTTACACACGACTTTTCATCGGCCGATTATGCTTGGAGAAGTTATGGTAGAGGCTAAGGTTGAAAGGATGGGAAAGAAAACAGCATATGTCATCGCAGACCTATATCAAAATGAGAAAAAAGCGGCAAGTGTTGTTTCTTCAGTTATGATTCTCAATGATTAAATGGTGAGAAAGAAAAATGGATCATGTATAGGCATGATCCATTTTTAATGCGCTAACAAAATGAATCTTGAAAGACAGCCAAGCATTGGAAAATCTATGCTTGCCCTTTTATATTAAGTCTTTGCGTTTATCCTTTCTCATTGGGATGCGGCGTGATGGATCGAAAAGCGACCGGTGATGATAAAACGATAGATGTATTAACATTTCCGTAAGGAGTTAGCTTATCGATAAGATTACTCAAATGACTCATTCCTGTTACGGCAGCCTTAAGTAAATAGCTAACAGAACCTGTTAATCGATGACACTCGATAATATCAGGATCCTTCATAATCCATTGCTCAAACTCAGTATAGGAAATTATCTTGATTTCACTCAGTTGAATGAAAACGATTACATTTCTGCCAATTGCTTTTGGGCATATTCGTGCACTGAATCCTTCAATAATTCCCTTCTCTTGCAGCCGTTTTAGACGTTCAGTAATACTTGGACGACTAAGTGATAATTTCTTTGATAACTCACTTAAGGTAATACGCCCGTCCAATTGAAGAAGTTCAAGAAGATGAATATCTATTTGATCCATTAAATGTTCTCCTTTTAAAATGAAGGTAAATTCAGAAAAACTTATGCAAAATAGAATGCTTAACCCTTAAAACTTATACATTTTGATATTTTTTTTTATTTTATTATATCTTATCATAGTATTAACGAAAACATAATTTTTGAAATTATCAAACAAATCAAAAATTATGATGTAAAAAAATGAGGGTAACGCTTACCTCTGATGTCTTTCCCAAAATCAAAGTCTGTCATTAAGAAAGTGTCATAGGAGCAAAGTTAAAAAAGTCATTATTATTTCAGTAAAATGAATATATACTTCTCCATGCGTTTCTTAAACGGTGAGAAAGGCTTTTTTTGTAAGCAGTTACCATTATATTCACAGTGATAATGGAGGAATTAAAATGAACTTGATGAAGCAATCTGCACAAAAATCAGAATCAATTATGGATAAAATGCATGAACACGAGCAACTCGTTTTTTGCAATGATCCGTCTACAGGGCTAAAAGCAATTATCGCCATCTGTAATACAACACTAGGTCCGGCATTGGGAGGATGCCGCATGCGGCCATATGGCACAATGGATGAGGCTTTAGAAGATGTGCTTCGTTTATCGAAAGGTATGGCATATAAATGTGCCGCTGCAGATGTTGATTTTGGTGGAGGAAAAGCGGTGATCATTGGTGATCCTTTAAGGGATAAAACACCGGCAATGTTCAGAGCCTTCGGACAGTTTGTGGAATCTTTAAACGGCCGTTTTTATACAGGAACTGATATGGGAACTTCAATGGACGACTTTATCCATGCCTCAAAAGAGTCCAATTGTATTGTAGGAATTCCGGAAAGCTTCGGAGGCGGCGGTGACTCATCCATTCCGACTGCGCTTGGAGTCATTTACGGTTTAAAAGCTACGAATAAAGTCGTTTTTGGCACAGAAGATTTTTCAGGTAAATCCTTTACGATTCAAGGTCTTGGAAAAGTAGGTTTCAAAGTAGCAGAGCAATTGCTGGAAGCCGGTGCAGATTTATATGTAAGCGATATCAATGAAGAGGCCGTTGCGGCCATTCAAGAAAGAGCAAAACAATTAGGCAGTATTGCAAGGGTAATAAGCGGTAATGAAGTTTATTCCACGGAGGCGGACGTATTTGTTCCATGTGCCTTTGGCGGAATTATCAACGATGAAACAATCGAACAGTTAAAAGTTAAAGCAGTAGTTGGATCAGCTAACAATCAGCTTCTTTTTGAAAAGAATGGTGAATCACTTAAACAAAAGGGAATTTTATATGCCCCTGATTATATTGTAAATGCTGGCGGTTTAATTCAAGTAGCAGATGAACTGTACGGCTACAATAAAGAACGTGTGTTAGCAAAAACAAGATCCATTTACACTTCTTTATTGGAAGTATACAGACAGGCAGAGTTGGATGACATTACAACAATTCAAGCAGCTAACCGTCTTTGTGAAAAACGTATGGAAGACCGCAAGAGGCAAAATAGCTTTTACACTCATGCAAAGCGTCCTAAATGGGATATTCGTAAATAATAATGAAATTTCTAAGGGTATGGGGTGATTAGATGGAAACAAAATTTCCAATATATCAAATCGTCGATGAAAATGGTCAATTAATAAATGAACAGTACAAAGAGGAAATAACAGAAGATCTTGTAAAAAGTTTCTATAATAACATGGTTCGTATTCGTACTTTTGATCGCAAGGCCATTAGTTTGCAGCGTCAAGGAAGGCTGGGGACATACGCCCCGTTTGAGGGGCAGGAAGCTTCTCAAGTGGGGAGCGCACTGGCGCTCGAAAAAGATGATTGGGTGTTTCCAACCTACCGAGATCACGGTGCCACATTAACATTTGGTGCCAGCATGGCTCGTACGTATTTATATTGGAAAGGACGTGTAGAGGGATGTGTTCCTGAAAATGGGAAAAAGATATTTCCTCCTGCCGTTCCCATTGCAACTCAAATCCCTCATGCAGCAGGGGCTGCCTTGGCAGAAAAAAGAAAAGGAACAAAAAACGCCGCGATTGCTTATTTTGGCGACGGAGCCACATCAGAGGGCGATTTTCATGAAGGACTGAACTTTGCCAGTGTGTTTCAAGCACCGGCTATCTTCTTTAACCAAAATAACGGCTTTGCGATTTCACTGCCGATTGAAAAGCAAATGAATTCCAAAACCATCGCACAAAAGGCACTAGCTTATGATATGCCAGGTGTCCGTGTTGATGGAAACGATATATTTGCTGTTTATTTTCAAACAAAAGAAGCGCTTGGACGTGCACGTAATGGAGAAGGCCCCACTCTGATTGAAGCACTAACATGGAGATATGGTGCCCATACTACGGCAGATGATCCTACTAAATACCGAAATCAGTCAGACAGCGACATCATTCGAGAAAATCGGGATCCGCTTCTTCGTGTGGAGCGTTATATGAAGTTAAACGGCTACTGGGACGATGAATGGGTAACGAAAATCAAAGAAGAAACCGCAAGTGAAGTGGAACAGGCAGTTAAAGACATGGAAAGCTTTCCAAAACCGAATGTCAATGATTTATTCGATTATGTATTTGAAACGCCAACTTGGACCATAGCCAAACAAAAAGAACAGTATCTTCAATTAATCGGGAGGGATTCTTAATGATGATAACTATGGAAAAACCGTTAGATGACTATACCACAAAGACAAACCAGTTAACACTTATTCAAGCTATAAATGATGGTTTGCGAACGATGTTAAAAGAGGATGAACAAGTCATTTTGCTTGGAGAAGATATCGGTAGAAACGGGGGAGTATTCAGGGCTACAGAAGGGCTGCAAGAACAATTTGGGGAGGATCGAGTTATTGATACGCCACTGAGTGAAGCGGGGATTATCGGAACATCTGTCGGAATGGCGGTCAATGGATTTAAACCTGTAGCGGAAATACAGTTTCTCGGTTTTATCTATCCGGCATATGAACAGATCATGACACATGTATCACGCATTCGTATGCGGACGATGGGTAGCTATACGGTTCCAATGGTAATCCGTGCACCATACGGCGCTGGGATACGTTCTCCAGAAGTTCACTCAGATAGTGTCGAAGCGTTGTTTACACATATGCCTGGAATAAAAGTCGTATGCCCTTCTTCTGCCTACGATGCCAAAGGGCTGCTAATTGCAGCAATCGAAGATCAGGATCCCGTCTTATTTTTAGAGTCCATGAGAATCTATCGTGCGAATCGTGATGAGGTACCAGAAGGAAAATACATCGTTGAAATCGGAAAAGGGAAAAAGCTTAAAGAGGGAAATGACGTTACAGTAATTGCATGGGGAGCGATGGTTTCGGTAGCCATGAAAGCGGTAGAACAGGCAGAGATGCAAGGCATTACTTGTGATGTTATTGATTTGCGTACCCTTTATCCAATCGATAAAGACATTCTCAGCGAATCCGTTCAAAAAACAGGACGTGCGGTTATTGTTCATGAAGCCCATGAAACAGGCGGAGTGGGAAATGACATTGTTTCAATTATTAATGATACATCCTTTCTGTATATGAAATCACCGATTGAGCGTGTTACCGGGTTTGATGTACCGGTTCCATTTTTTGCACTTGAAGAACATTATTTGCCAACACCTCAGCGTGTATTGAAAGCCATAGAAAAAGTTGTGCATTTTTAGGAGGGAAAGACATTGGTTGAAGTAAAACTACATGATATTGGTGAAGGAATGACTGAGGGAGAAATCATCCACTATTTTGTCAAGGTAGGGGATATGGTCAAGGTGGATCAGCCTCTATTAGAAGTACAAACAGATAAAATGGTAGCAGAGCTCCCTTCTCCATCCTCAGGCAAGGTGAAGGAAATTGTTGTTGACCATGGTAACATAGTATCTGTCGGTACAACGCTACTAGTGCTGGAAACAGAAAAGGAAAAAGTTGTAGAACCAGTGGTGGAAAAACAAATGGAAAACGTCGATTTTAAACAGGCAGTTTCAATAACACAGCCCCAACAAACAGCTATTGCCGAGCAAAAAAACAAAAAAAAATTCATCATTGCAGCACCTTATACGAGAAAAATTGCCCGCGAGTTTCAAGTTGATATTAATGAAATTACAGGTACGGGCGCAAACGGACGCATCACAGTAAAAGATATATACGAATTCGTTAAAAAACGTGATGGTTTTCCATCTTCTGAGGAAACAAAGGAAATTTCCACCAAAGCGATCGTAGAAGAAACAGAATCGAAGCAAGAGATTCAAAAGCAGGAAGTACCGTATGTAAATGAAACAAATGTAGAAATTGTTCCGTTTAAAGGTCGTCGGAAGCAAATTGCAAAGAAAATGACCCAATCACTTTATACGATTCCGCATGTTACACATTTTGAAGAGGTAGATTTAACCGAGCTGCTAGCATATCGAAGTGATTTAAAAGGAATGGATATCAATATTTCAGCTGTTGCCTTCTTCATTAAAGCGATCGTGGTGGCATTGAAACAATATCCTGTATTCAATGCAAAGCTTGATGAAGCAAACGAAGTGATTCGTTTAGAAAAAGAATATAACATTGGAATTGCTACTGATACAGAACAGGGTTTAATTGTGCCTGTCATTCATCATGCAGATCAATTAACTGTTCGCCAAATTAATGACAAATTAAAAGAATTAACGAAAAAATCTCAAGAGGACAAACTGACGTCAACTGATTTGAAAGGAGGTACATTTACAATAAGTAACGTGGGTCCTTTAGGAAGTATCGGAGCTACACCAATTATTAATCATCCGGAAACAGGGTTAATCGCATTTCATAAGACCAAAAAAATGCCAGTTGTCATGGAAAACGATGAAATTGCGATTCGATCGATAATGACATTATCGATGGCATTTGACCATCGCGTGGCGGACGGTGCCACGGCAGTTTCTTTTACGAACCGCTTTAAACAATTAATTGAGAACCCAAGTTTATGGACAATCGAACTAGTATGATAACCTATAATTCCATTAAACTCCTATAACAATGAAGTGGTGTGATTTGTAAGCGTTTTCTATTTGGGGTTATCTTAGTTGAACAATGTTCGTATTCTGCAAAATAACTAGTAATAGTTCATTTTTATCTCGGCTTTCTCGTGGACCAGTTCGTAGAATGAAGGAGGAAAAAGGTATGAAATCTGTATCACTACAAAAAAAATTATTGCCTAGACATATTAGTTTGATGGCAATGGGAGGGGCAATAGGCACAGGAATCTTTAAAGGAAGTGCTGAAACAGTATCGATAGCAGGACCAGGAATTATCTTCACTTATTTGTTTGCAGGACTATTGCTTCTTGTTGTTATGGGAGCTATAGCAGAAATGGCAATTGTTTATCCGGGCACAAATATGAAAGGTTTTGTTCAGAAAGCATTCGGTAAGAGGGTCTCATTCGTTGTAGGCTGGTATTATTGTTTCATGTGGCTGGCTGTATGTGTCATTGAGATCGTCGTAGCAGGAAGTTTCTTACAATATTGGCTTCCAGCTATTCCGCTTTGGGAATTAAGTTTAGGCTGTGCAGCATTGGTCATTGGTATTAACCTGATGAATGTAAAAAATTATGGGGAGTTTGAATTTTGGTTTGCCGGAATTAAAATTGTAATGATTATGGTGTTTATTGTTTTGGGGGCATGTATTTTATTTGGAATCATCCCAAGTGATAAATCCAACTACCTGCAAAATTTTACACGTCATGGAGGCTTTTTGCCGAATGGGTGGATGTCGATATTATCAGCATTGATCATCGTGATGTTTTCGTATGGAGGTTCCGAACTAATAGGACTAACTGTACCAGAAGTAAAAGATGCAGAGCGTATTTTACCAAAAGTCATTAAAAGTTTCATTTTGAGAATCGTTTTATTTTACACATTGCCAATTATTATTATTTGTGGCTTAATTCCCTGGAATGAAGTTAGTCACCAAGCGAGCCCCTTTGTCCAGGTATTATCAATGTCCGGCCTTCAGGGCGCAGCTCATATCATGAACTTTATATTAATTACAGCTGTTTTATCTGCAGCCAACTCTGGTATATATGGTTGTACACGGATGCTACATTCTTTAGCGGTAGAAGGAGAAGCTCCAAAATCTTTCTCATATGTAACGAAAAAAGGTGTTCCAATCTATAGTTTAATTTTAACTGCAGTTGTTATATTCGGGGGATCATTGGTCGCTTTTGTTGCACAGGATAAGGTCTTTCTCTTGTTAATGGCAGTTCCTGGTTTTGTTGTATCAGTGGTTTGGATCAGTATTTGTTTAGCACAATTAAAGCTTCGTAAAGCCTATCCAATTGAGCCAAGCTTTAAATTGCGAGGATTCCCATATGTTACAGCAATTGCAGCGGCTACATTAACTATTTTAGTAGTAATATTTATGTTAAATGAACAGAATAGAGTGAGCATTATTACTTGTCTTGTTGTTTTAGCCTTTTTATTTATTATTTCCATCTTTAAATTTAAAAATGAAGATGTAAAGGTTACTAAAATAGAAGAAGAGAATATCGTATAGTTTTATTCAAATATATAGAAAAAAGGTAGTGGAACCATTTTGGTTTTACTGCCAGCCAGTGGTGTTCTTAAGGTAACAAAAGACGATCAATGAATATGAATATTAATGAAGTGATCGCTAACCGCGGACTTGAATTACTTGGCCATGACAAAGGTTCTTATCTCCACTTAAGCCCAAATAGTCATGTAAATATGTCACAATCTACCAATGATGTATTCCCCACCGCAATTCATATTGCAACATTAAAGCTATTAGAAAAGCTGCTTGGGACAATGGAAGAAATGCATACGATTTTTAGGGAAAAGGCGCGGCAGTTTGAAAAAGTGATAAAAATGGGGCGTACTCATCTTCAAGATGCTGTTCCTATTCGCCTTGGACAAGAATTTGAAGCATATAGTCGGGTACTAATGCGGGATATTGAACGTATTAGGCAAACACGGAAGCATTTATACGAAGTAAATATGGGAGCCACGGCAGTGGGGACAGGGTTAAATGCCGACTCTGGCTACATAAAAGATGTTGTCAAACAACTGGCAGAAATAAGCGGCCTGCCTTTAGTTAATGCCGAACATCTTGTTGATGGCACCCAGAATACGGATGCATATACCGAAGTATCTGCTGCATTAAAAGTCTGCATGATGAATATGTCAAAAATTGCTAATGACTTGAGGTTAATGGCATCGGGGCCGCGAGCCGGGCTTGCTGAGATTACACTTCCCGCTCGCCAGCCAGGTTCATCGATCATGCCGGGAAAAGTAAATCCTGTAATGGCTGAACTTATTAATCAAATTGCATTTCAAGTGATTGGAAACGACCATACAATTTGTCTGGCTTCTGAAGCTGGTCAACTGGAATTAAATGTAATGGAGCCTGTGCTCGTTTTTAATTTGCTTCAATCCATAAGCATTATGAACAATGGATTCAGATCTTTTACTGATTATTGCTTAAAAGGCATTGAGGCAAATGAAGCACGCATGAAAGAGAATGTAGAAAAAAGCGTCGGAATTCTTACTGCAGTAAACCCGCATATTGGATACGAAGTGGCGGCCCGAATTGCTAGGGAAGCAATTCTAAGCGGAAAATTGGTCCGAGAGTTATGCTTGCGGTATGATGTCCTTACAGAGGAAGAATTAGATATTATTTTAAATATCTATGAAATGACGGAGCCAGGCATTGCTGGTGTTTCTCTATTAAATAGGGATTAGGGTCGCCGGCGGGCGATCCCATTTTTTTTTTTTTATTGACGAACAAAATTTAAATCCCTTCCATTTGTTATTTTATACAATACGCATAATAGTACGAAAATTATATTTATTTCCTACCGAAAGCCCTTCACTAATCAAAAAGTGCTGCACATCGGTGATTGTTACGAATAGTCAAAACAATGGGTCTATGCTGTAAAAAATAATTTTAAAATATACTAGGGAAACGTTCATCGTTTCCCCTTATTCTTTAAAGAATTTCCTAGCTTAACAATTCATTTCTGTTTGTTGCAAGTGGAGGTTGTTCCAGCCATTTATTTTCAACGACAATATCAAATGTATCCTTTGCATATGCCATGACATCTACAAGGACTTTGCTATATTTTGCGGTAAGGTCAATTCTCATTGACAATGACATTGCGTGTGAAATTAAGCTGATATCAATAGCATTCAGGGCATTAATCATGGAAAAAATCAACTTATCAGAAAAGGGAGAAATAGTGGAAGCAGTAACTTCCATTCCTACAGGGACCGTACCTAGAAGGTCTTCTTCCATAAGTAAATTATTGAAAAAGCTGATTTGTTTCTCGCTTAATGCTTTTCCTTCAAGAATATGGCTTTTTAGTTTTTTATCTTTTACCACTTGAGCAAATCCGAGCATTAAAAGAACTGAAAAGTAATTACGCTCAATGTTAAAAAATACTTCTGAAAGTTCAATTGCATTCAATGGGCGTTTTTTTCCAAAAATATCATTCATAAAAGAATTTTTCTGGACAAATTCAATTTTCTTTGGATAGTTCATTTTGGGAGGACGGTCATAAATACCTTTAGAAAGCATCATCTTTACTGCCTTACCAAACATTTCTGTTGTTTTATGACTGCACTCTGAAAAAAAGTCAAGAATGTCCAGTCGAACGTTGTTTGATGTAACAAAGCCAAAATTGATCATTCCAAGCCGATTCATCATGTAAAGATAACTTAAGGTAAACACATCATGAAATAGCTGTGGAGCTGCTAAATTGACATCACCTTCGGAAAAACCATTAGGAACAGGAAAATTCTCTTTGAGAAAAATGTCAGTTATTTTGTCTATTCTTCTTTTAGAAATTTCCAAAGCTTCTTTTGCCAGTGGAAGAATTTCTTCATCTTGAAGATGATGTAAAAAATAGGAGAGAAAGCATGTATTCATACTCTCCTGCATAAAAATCCCCCAAAGTCCGCCAATTTCCGTACATGTCAGTTCGATATTTATTGACTTTTTTTGTGGTTTCAATTTACGTCCCTCCTTAATTTTTGGTGTTGTATGTAGAAAAGTCACAATGGCCTCTTTTTAGAATAGTTTCTCCAAAAATTTTAAGTTGCTTAAATTAGTTGGTTCTGACTTAGTATGCCATTAATTTCATTTTATTTTTCATAAGGATTCGGAAAAAATATAATTACGGACGATACGGAGGAGATAAATTTGAAAAAATTATCCGTAATCGGTATTATCGTCATGTTAGTTTTAATGGTGGAAATTTCGTTCAAAATTAAATATGTTAAAGCTGCTAATTCGCTTGGGAAAATTCTAAACGCACCCCTTATCAGTCAAAACCCTGAGCTTCAAAGGGGATGCGAAGTGACTTCATTAGCGATGATGTTACTATATGCAGGGGTAAATGTTGAAAAAATGACACTTGCTGCCCAGGTTCAAAAGGACACAACACCTTTTAAAAATATGAATGGAACCGTCTATTTCGGTAATCCAAATACTGGATTTGTTGGAGATATGTATTCTTTTAACAGCCCGGGATATGGTGTTTATCATGGACCCATTAAAGCTTTAGCAGACCAATATTTACCTAGTAGAGTAGTAGATTTATCAGGGTGTTCTATTGAAACAGTTTATCAATATTTGAACAACGGAACGCCTGTATGGGTGATCAATAATGTTATGTTTGATGCAGTTCCTCTTCAGTTTTGGTCTACTTGGCAAACACCCAACGGCCCGATTCGAATTACAATGAAAGAGCATAGCGTACTTGTTACGGGATATGACCCAAACTATATCTATTTTAACGACCCGTTAACAAATATAAAAAATAGAAAAGTTCCCATTACTAGTTTTAAAAGGGGATGGGAACAAATGGGAAGCCAAGCTATCTCATATAGATAAAAAGCAGCCATTTGGTTGCTTTTTATTATTTACATGCCTATTTTCAGGAAACTTTCAGCTTGCTTTCAAGTCTAATTCAGGTTGCAGGCGCAAGATGGGTACATGGAAATGATAGGTGTTTTTATTACTAATTTATGAGGAGAAGAAAGAATGAAAAAGTGGATATTTATTATAATCGGTGTTCTTATTGTTGGAATTGGCGGTTACGAAGTTTACGCAACAAAAACGAGTACCAATAATCAGCAGTCTGTTGTACAGAATCGAACAGCCACGGTTCAAAAAGGAAAATTTGAAGTGAAAGTGAGCGGAACCGGAACCGTTCAGCCTGTAACCTCTGAGGATATTAAGTCAACGATCAACAATAATGAAATTGATGAAGTATTAGTCACAGCTGGAGAATCGGTCACCAGCGGTGAAAAATTGATTACTTTTACTGATGGCAGTGACCCAATTACGGCACCTACTGATGGAGTAATTACGACTTTTGCTGTTTCGGCTGGTGAAAAAGTTCAAATTGGTGAAGTGGTCGCACATTTAACAAACTACAGCACTTTAAAAACAGTTGCTTCTATTGATGAACTTGATATCCCAAAAATTCAAATTGGTCAAACTGCAACAATCAAGGTTAGTGCCCTTTCTGATCAAACTTTCACAGGAAAAGTTATCGGGATTGCCAATGAAGGAACTTCAACTAACGGGGTATCAACATTTGATGTAGATGTGTCGATTGATAACCCGCAAAATTTAAAAGTGGGAATGAGTACGGAATCAAGCATTTTGACTGCCAGCAAAGATAATGCTCTATATGTTCCGCTTGATGCTGTGCATACGATGAATGGAGAAAAATTCGTTCTAGTATCTTCAGATAATTCAAGCCAATCACAATCGCAAAGTCAAGGACAAGGCCAGCCAGCTAACAGGGTTACGGTTAAAACAGGACTTGCAAATGAGGATTATGTAGAAATCACAAAAGGTTTAACAGAAGGACAAGTAGTAAACTTACCAAACCTTGCTTCAAGCAGCTCGACTAGTACAAATGGTAACAACAAAAGTATGTTTGGCGGCATGGGCGGCGCTCCAATGGGCGGAGGAATGTCTGGCAGCATGGGGCGCAGCAGCTCCGGAAGTTCAAATGCAAGCGGGGGTGCCAGTAAGTAATGAGCACACCGATGATTCAAATTTCGAATTTAATGAAATCGTATGAACTTGGAGGTGAGACCGTTCACGCGTTGAACGATGTCTCCCTCGACATTGCCAAAGGTGAATTTTTAGCCATTATTGGACCGTCGGGTTCGGGAAAGTCTACATTAATGAATATGATTGGCTGTCTTGATCGGCCGGATGCCGGGGAGTACCATCTTGACGGAAAAGAAATCGGCAAGATGAATGATAATCATTTAGCATCAATTCGTAATCAAAAAATCGGCTTTATTTTCCAAAACTTTAACTTGCTAACAAAACTTACCGCGCAGGAAAATGTTGAATTGCCGCTTATTTATAGCGGATTATCTGCAAAGGAGCGCAAGGAAATCGCGCTTGAATCATTGACAAAAGTAGGATTGAAAGAGCGGGCAGGCCATATGCCAACCCAGCTTTCAGGCGGACAGCAGCAAAGGGTGGCAATTGCACGGGCCCTTGCCGGAAATCCTTCCATCCTGTTAGCTGATGAGCCAACAGGTGCACTAGATTCCAAAACAAGTGCGGAAATTATGCAGCTAATGAAAGGCTTAAATGAATTAGGCCACACGATCATCGTCATCACACATGATTTATCCATAGCGAAGCAAGCGAAAAGAATGGTTCGTATCCAAGACGGACAACTGTTTGAGAATGAGGGTGATCCAATTGGCAATCTTACAATCAATTAAAATGGCCATGCGCAGTATAAAGGGGAATAAACTGCGTTCTGTCCTGACGATGCTGGGAATTATTATTGGTGTTTCCTCTGTTATTGTACTTGTTTCGATTGCACAAGGTTCAACTTCCAATGTAACGAGCCAAATCAATAATTTAGGAACTAATCTAATCACCATTAATACATT
>JAUZQA010000489.1 GCA_030705665.1 Bacillota bacterium | reverse complement strand
CTATCGACAAATATTCACAAATTGTACATTGGAAAATACCCTTTTAATGTTAGATACTACCTTTAGAGAGGTTAATTATCGTAAGGCTAGTCTAATACAGAAAGGGTGAGCATAGTGGCCTTTTGGGGGAAGAAAACTACAGAGATAGAAACCAGAGAAGACAGAAATAAATCTGGCCCCATACGAAGACTATGGCGAAAGATTCAAGGCATAGACTGGAAAGATCCCGTAAATCGCTGGAAATTGCTCTTAGCTAGTTTGGTCGGCTGTGTCATTGTATTTGGTGGAGGGTATGGAGTACTTTCATACACAAACTCGCCATCATTTTGTTCCAATTGCCATGAAATGGCGCCGGAATATTCAACATATACAGCTAGTGCACACAATCAAATCAGCTGTGTGCAGTGTCATATCAAACCTGGTATCACCAACATGCTGACACACAAAGTGAAATCGCTTAAAGAGGTATATTACCACGTTACAGGTGTTCCGAATCAAATCGTCCAAACAGAAGAAGAGGCTGTTTCCAACCAGAACTGCTTACAGTGTCACTCCGAGAATCGCTTAGTTACACCATCGGGCGATACGAAGGTTGATCATAAGAAGCATATTGATGAGGGGATTCCTTGTATTACCTGTCACTCTGGTGTTGTACACGCCAAAATGGCAGCACGCGAACTCAACGTGGGCAACGATCGCGCTGAGTGGACATCTAAGCAAAACGCTGAAAAGTTAATCGAAGAAAAGTACTTGCGCCCTAACATGGGAACATGTATAGATTGCCATGAGAAGGTAAACAAAGGTGAAAAACCATGGGAAGAAGCAGCATACAATGTACCAGCCAATCCTGAAGAAGGCAAAAAAGCTGGTGATACTGGTTCAACCACTACAGTAACAAAAGCTGAAACCCAAAAGATCATGTTAGAAGCAATCGGCAAGGATCAAACACATTCTAAAATTTCAATGGAATGTAAAACTTGTCACTCAAGCATGAGCATACCTAAGTATCACCAAACCGCTGATTTTAACAGCAATCACGGTACAGATGCAGTTCAGCAGTTGGATAAATGTATGAACTGTCACCAAGATTCCAACTGGTTAAGGCCAATTGCTAAACAAGACATTATGACATTACTAAAATATGGAGATAAAGCTCCAAAATATGTTCCAAATGCCCAACAAGCAAATGACGAGGCAAATAAGAATACTTTTTGTAAGACTTGCCATAGCAATCTCCCTTCAAAAACTTGACGTGTGAGAGTGGCTTATAAAACATAATGCAAAATATTGTGTGCCATGATCACAAAAAACTTAAAAAGATGGACAGGCACTACAAAAGTCTATCTCACCTTTTTAAAGGTGAATCCAATCTTTAAACAAACGTCAAGAATAAGGAGGGACATGGAATGGAAGAAGAGCAAAAGGATCGAACCACCTTGACTCGTTCACGGCGTAATTTTTATAAAATCCTTACGATTGTACTGGGTTCCTTACTTCTATTGATTGTCGCAGGTTATGCAACCGTTGAAGCTACATCAAGTTCGACCTTCTGCGGAACATGTCACAACATGAAACCGGAAGCGGAGACATGGAAGGCTTCATCACACAGTCAAATAGCATGTAAAGAGTGTCATATACAATCAGGGGTAGTCAATTACGCAAAAGCAAAATTGAACGGTCTGAAGCAGGTTGTTGATTATACAAGCAACAATTATGAAGCACCAATTGCAATGCAAGTCGGAAAAGAAATTCCGAACTCAACATGTGAAAAATGTCACGACATGAAAACGCGGAATGTAACAACTGAGGATGACATCATTATTCCGCATGATAAGCACTTAGCTAAAAATATTAAATGTGTAACTTGCCATTATGATGTTGTTCATGGAGATATTTCCGATCGCGGAGTAACTTATAAATCCGATTACGATAAATGGAATGACGCACTAGGTAAACAAATGATGAGTGATGTGAAATTCACTCAGCCAAAAATGGAAGATTGTATCAAATGCCATGAGGCACGTCAGGTTTCAACAGCATGTAAAACTTGTCACTCAACAGGCATGAAACCGACAACCCATAATGATCCGAACTTCATGAAGGGTGAACATGGTCAGCTTGCAGAAAAGGACATTCAAAAGTGTAACAGCTGTCACCAGTACATGTCAGATACACCAATAAAAGACCTAAAAACTAAGTCAGCATCAGAGCAATTCTTAAATACTGGTAAAGCACAGGAAGGTACAATTTCTGCTCAGGATTATGCGAAGGAAAATACTTTCTGTTCGAAGTGCCATTCTAAGAAGCCAGCTAGTCATGATAGTCAATGGATTAATGGTCATGGATCAGCTGCAAACACAAACAAACAAGAATGTTTAACTTGTCACACCGATAAACAAACAACAACAACAAGTTCAGTTACAAGTAACGGCCTAGTTTCAAGTGCACTGCCGAGTGTTAGTGCGGGAACAGCTCCTGCTTGTACGAGCTGTCACCCAGCCATACACGCAGGAAAAGATTATCAATCACATCACCCGATTGATTTGACTGGGGTCACCAAACCTTCGGCAACATGTTATACCTGTCATGCCAAGTCAACATGTATTTCTTGTCATAAAGAAGATGGAGTGACTCAGACACAAGCAATATCAGATTCAGATAATTTTTAAGAATCCCAGGGAGGGACGAATATCTATCTCGTCCTTCCTGGTGAAAAGTCGAAATTCAGTAGATTAGGAGGGCTAATATGCAAGCACATGAAGCACAAAATGCCCAAGAACCTGCAAATAGGGAAGGAAAGCTAAAGGAAAAGAAGGGGAGCTTCTCTTGGTGGCAGTCCCTTATTATAATAGCGGCAACATTAATCATTTGTATAGGTGCCGGATATTTTATCGCTACAAAATATCTCATGAATCATGGAAATGATCAGCTGATAAAACAGCTTGATTACTATAAAACACAAGTTACTAAAAAACCAAATGATGCAAATTTAAGAGTTCAATTAGGTTATTCGTACTTTTTAACTGGTGATGATGATAATGCGATTAAAGAATTAAATACGGCGAAAAGCCTGGATAAAAACAGTTATGGAGCATACTTGAATTTAGCCATTGTATACGATAAAGAAAATCAAACTGATAATGCTCTGCAAAACGCTCTTAAGGCAGCTAAACTGTCTCCAAATGATTATAAACCATTATTATTGGAAGGCAGAAGCTACCGTAAATTAAAAATGTATAAACAAGCAACGACTGCACTTCAAAAAGCAGATCAGTTTAAACCAGATAACGATGATATTACATTCGAAGCAGGTTTAGTCGCATTAGACCAAGGAAAGAAAAAGGATGCTGAAAAAATCTTTAAACAAGTTCTTTCTTACGATCCTACATTCCAGCCAGCACTAGATGAATTGGATAAACTCAAAAATAAATAAGAAGGGGAGATGGCATCCTTG
>JAUZQA010000488.1 GCA_030705665.1 Bacillota bacterium | reverse complement strand
TTCATTCAAAGAGTTGAAATTGAATCACCGGATTATACAGGTCCTGTTCGTATCGTTTCCACCATTAACGGTGACGTCATGAACTTTGTGGACGAGAATGACCCGCGTGTTGGTTCAGGGCATGCCAAGCTGTTACATGTTACCCATGTAGAACAGGCGGGGCAAATCTCTTATGTCGAGTGTGAAACAACAACTACCAAGTTAAAAACAGCTTGTGCTGCCGTTCATTATGTATCTGCCCCTTCCTATACAAGGCAGGATTATCAGGAGGCAGGATTGATTAAAGCGGAGTTTATCTTTGACTTTACTGGAGACGCAGCATTTGAGAAAAAAAATGTTTTCGTCGATACATTGCGCCATGGGAACCAATTACTTACCGCTTCGTTCGAACGGCAAAAAAATCTCAGCGGTAAAAACTTTCAAGCCTTTTTGCAAGAGCAAATAGCTTATTTGCATACCTTTTGGCAGCTTTCAGATGTTGTCATTTCCGGCGATAAGGCCATCCAGGAAGGAATTCGGTTCAATTTATTTTCTCTGCTCCAATCGACTGGCAGAGACTGCTTTTCCAATATTGCTGCAAAAGGGTTATCTGGTGAGGGGTATGAGGGACATTATTTTTGGGATACGGAAATCTATATGTTCCCTGTCTTTTTAATGACGCAGCCGGAAATTGCCAAAAGGCTCTTGGTATATCGTTATTCAATTCTTGATTTTGCCAGGGACCATGCCAAAGAAATGGGACACAGACAAGGTGCGTTATTTCCCTGGCGAACGATATCCGGCACGGAATGTTCTTCCTATTACCCGTCCGGCTCAGCCCAATATCATATTAGCGCTGACATTGCTTATAGTTTTATTCAATACTATCTCGTTACACATGACCTTGAATTTATAAAGGATTTTGGTGCTGAGCTGTTATTTGAAACGGCTAGACTGTGGCTGGACACAGGCCATTTTGATGGGGAATGGTTTAAAATTGATGCGGTTACCGGTCCTGACGAATATACCTGCCTTGTCAATAATAACTACTACACCAATGTGATGGCGAAACATAATTTACGTTGGGCGGCCAAACTTCATCACTTGTTGGAAGAGGAAGACAGCGGCGCTCTGGCAGCTGTTGCCAAGAAAGTTGGTCTTAAATCGACAGAGGTTGCTTTATGGAAAAAAGCAGCTGCACAGATGTATCTGCCATATGATGTAGATCGAAAAATCAATCCTCAGGATGATACATTTTTACAAAAAGCAGTATGGAATTTGGCAGCCACCCCAAAAGAGGAGCTTCCGCTGCTGCTGCATTATCATCCGCTGATCATTTACCGTTACCAGGTTTGCAAACAGGCAGATACGGTACTAGCGCACTTTTTATTGGAGGATGAGCAATCGCTTGAAACCATTCGAAACTCCTATCAATATTACGAAAAGATTACAACCCATGATTCATCCTTATCCACCTGTATTTTCAGTATCATGGCATCGAAGCTGAGGGATTATGAAAAAGCCTATCAATACTTTATTGAAACAGCAAGGTTAGATTTGGATAATACCCATGGAAACACGAAAGACGGCCTTCACATGGCAAACATGGGCGGGACATGGCTGGCGATTGTTTTCGGTTTTGCCGGACTGCGCATTAAGGAAGACGGAATCTCCTTTTCTCCTGCACTACCGGGTCAGTGGGAAGGGTATTGCTTCTCCCTACATTACCAAGGGCGAAAACTTCAGCTTGAAAAAACAGTGAGCCAAACGATCATTAAGCTGTTGGACGGCGACCGTCTAACATTAAAGGTATTCAATCGGCCCCATCAGCTTGAAAAAGACACCCCAATTGTGATTTGACCACAAAGACTGCCCCAAAAGGTTGGAAATTCATCCTTCACTTGTTGGAGCGGCCTTTATTTTTATAGATAATAAATGCACTTGGAGGAGAGATTTGTGGTTCAACAACTAAAGGCCATTATTTTTGATTTGGACGGGGTCATTACCGATACGGCGGAATATCATTTTCTGGCTTGGAAGGTGCTCAGTGAAGAGCTGGAGATTCCGTTTACAAGGGAATTCAATGAGGAATTAAAAGGGGTATCCAGGATGGAATCACTTGAAAAAATCCTTGATTTAGGCGGAAGGCAACATGATTTTTCCGATAGTGAAAAAGCAAAACTGGCTACCAGAAAAAATGACCATTACTGCCGCTTGATTGAAGAAATCACCCCAAATGATATTCTTCCAGGAATCAGCGCATTCATTGCAGCCATTAAGCAGCATGGAATCAAAATGGGGTTAGCTTCTGCCAGCAAAAATGCATTTACGGTCATGAGAAGATTAGAGTTAACCGCAGAATTTGATACGATTGTTGATGCATCCACGATTCAGCATGGAAAGCCGGACCCGGAAATATTTCTGCGGGTAGCTGAACAATTAGGGGTTGAGCCTAGCGCCTGCATTGGAATTGAAGATGCTGAAGCTGGCGTCACTGCCATCAAGGCTGCGGGGATGTTTGCAATCGGAATAGGAAGCAAGGAGAGATTGGCGCGGGCAGACCTAGTTTTTCGCTCCACAAAGGAACTTCAATTTAAGGAAATCTGGGAAGCATTTAGCGAAAATTAACCGAGCAGGGGGGAGCATGGGGACGGTTCTCGTGTTTCATTTGTGAATCCTGAATAAAAATAACACAGGGCCGGTGAAAACGTCGGAACCGCCCCGATGTTTGGAAACAGAGGGAAGGGTGTGAAACGTTAGAACCGTCCCTCTGTTCCAATCTTCCCCGTACCCATTAGAAACTCCCAAAAAAGTTTTTAAACGACTGTACCGTTGTTTGCCTGTTTAGATGGGCAATGGAGGTTGTGAGCGGAATGCCTTTCGGGCATACCTGAACACAGTTTTGAGAACTGCCGCAGGAGGTAATTCCTCCTTCTCCCATGATCCCTGCCAGTCGTTCTTCCTTGTTCATTTTTCCTGTTGGGTGTGAATTAAACAGGCTGACCTGTGAAATCGGGGCAGGCCCGATAAAAGTGGAAGAGCTATTGACATTTGGGCAGGCTTCCAGACAGCAGCCGCATGTCATACATTTTGATAATTCATATGCCCACTGCCGTGTTTTTTCCGGCATTCTCGGACCAGGGCCTAAATCATACGTTCCATCAATGGGAATCCAAGCTTTTACTCTTTTTAAGGCATCAAACATCCGCGAGCGGTCTACTTTTAAATCTCGAATTACCGGAAACGTTGACAGCGGTGCAATTCGAATTGGCTGATCAAGCAGATCGATCAAAGAAGAACAGGCCTGACGTGGTTTTCCATTAATAACCATAGAGCATGCGCCACATACCTCTTCTAAACACGATGATTCCCAATTAACCGGTATGACTTTTTCCCCATTCGCATTGACCGGATGCCTTTGAATTTCTATTAATGCAGAAATAATATTCATGTTCGGCCGATATGGAATGAAAAACTCCTCGGT
>JAUZQA010000487.1 GCA_030705665.1 Bacillota bacterium | reverse complement strand
GTGGAGGTCAATGGATAGAAGCACCTGAAACGGGACAAAACGTTAAAATTGCCAATTATAATCCCGCTCATTTCTCCAGTGCAGCAAGAATATTATGATGTGATGAAGACCAAGTTGTATAAACTCTGGTCTTTTTTCATGCTTTGAGTTCATCACAAAAAGGATTATTCATCAGGAGAAAGGGATACATTAACAGGCTCATTTGCCTTTTTAGAACGTTTTCTTCCTTAGTACCAAACCAATTGTGGTGTTGTTTGTAAATTTTTCTAGAAATGTCAAAATCCTCACCGATATTTTGGTGAGGATGACTTTGTACTAAGCTATTTTACATATTCATAAAGCGTCGTTGAACCGTTCCTAAATCCCATTCGGCCTAGGCCCTGGTTCGAATTTGTTTGGGAGCCCTGCCACTCTGATGCAGGTACGATGACACAATTATTTTTGATCCAATTTGCCACATCCGATTGCTGATTACCAAATGATCTTCCTTGCAGAAGGAAATAACGGATCTGCCCTTCATTTACCAGGTTTTGTAATTTTTCAACCGAAATGGCTGGATCACTACCCATAAATCCTCCCATTGCCATGACAGGAAGACCTGTATCAAGAATAATCGGCGCTGCTGACGTAGCGTTTAACGTTGCTACCAGGTATGTTCCTTTTTGATAATTTGCCATTAAATAGTTTTCCAGATTTGGATTGGATGTTGTCCCGTCTCGTCCATGCTGTGTCTGCAGTTCCGGACCGGCAAACGGTTTGGTCACTGACCCGCCATATTCAATCGGCGTCATCGCCCATGCAGTGGGAGCCGCAAGTAATGACAGAACACAAGCCATCAATACAAGGACGGAAATCCCCCGATTACCGTGAGCATTTATTTTTTTGACATACATTGAACCAATCAATGTAATCAATGCAAGAATACCGATGGAAATCGATAGTGGGTCTCTTAATGCTGGGTACTTCCATACGACAGAAATCTGAAAGACAACGGTGCAAACCAAGGCAAGCGGTAAAAACAATCTTCCTTTATTTTCTTTTGCACACCATTGCTGCCACATCTGTTTAAAACCTGCTCCCGAAAGCGCTGCAATGCCTGGAGCCAGCATCACCATATAGTAACTGCTGAAGCGCTTGGCAACACTGAAAAAGACAAACATGGTCAAAACCCATACAGCCCACAAAACAACTGTTTGGCGCTTGCGGTCAAGAGGGGCCCCAAAACGTGTACCCCACAAGAGTGCAATGATGCTGATGAAAGCTCCCGGCAATAGCCAGCTGAGTTGGCCATCTAGTTCGGGGGTTGTAAACAATCTGAAAATGCCCGGATTCCCTGTTTGTCCAAATCCCGCAAAAAAGTTTCTCGTATTACGTGAATCATTTTTAATAAATGGAGTGGTGCTGTTGATCATCGACATCCCCGTTGTGAATGAGCCATTGTTCCCCCTATAGCGCTGTGCTCCATTTATTCCGTTGCCGTTATCGGATCGCTGGCCTTGCTGCGCCCCTATATGGAAACTACCTTGCTGCCCGCGCTGCTGACCAACTAGCCGATTGATCCCGTTGTACCCAATAGCCAGCGTCACTTCTGAATTATTTTGCGTACTCCCGACATACGGACGCTCGTTTGCGGGCACCGAATCAACGATCACTGACCAAGATAAAGAAACAACCATCAGAACGATGGAAGCGATTAGTAAATGAACCAGTTTTTTCGTCCAAGTTATATGTGGGGTGAGCAAATAAAAGAGACAAAAGGCCGGCAGCACGAGGAACGCCTCCATCATCTTAATGTTAAACCCAATCCCGACGATAAAGAATGCGAGCATTAACCATCTTAAATGATGTTGCTCGACCGCTTTGCTCAGTGCCCAAGTAGCAATTATGGTAACGAACATGAGCATACTATCGACTTCATTCGTCCTGTCAGCCGCTACAACTATTGGAGTCAGGGCCAAAAACAAAGCAGCCAAGAGGCCGGCACCGCGTCCAAAAACTCGGGACACAAGATGGTACAGTAGTGCGACCGCTAATACACCTGCCAATGCCTGAGGCAAAAATAAGCTCCACCCCTTAAATCCAAAAATATAGGCGCTTAACGTTTGAAACCAAAAACCCACCGGCGGTTTATCGATGGTGATAAAACCATTCGGATCAAAAGAATTGAAGAAAAAGTTGTGCCAACTCTCGAGCATGCTTTTTACAGCTGCAGAATAATAAGTATTACCGATTCCCTCCTGTCCAAGCTTATAAAAATTAAGAATGACAGATAAGAATAGAATGGCTGCCAACCCGAGATAATGCCACTTGAATTTTGATTTTGCATCGATCATGTAATCCCTGACCCCTTTGTTTAAAGTTATCAATATTTTAAACATACGCAAGGGATATTGAAGGATTATGAACGAAATATGAACGAAATGTGAAATTTAAGATCCGCTAATAGGCACTCTCACTAAAACTCTGATATGAAGATACAGGACAGTATCAGGCATCAAATCTGAACAGCAACTTTTATGTTGGTTTAAAGATGATGAACATGGGGCGTTCAGCCATTCGGAAATCGAAGACATGGTTAGGGCCGCGGAATTGGTTGGTGTAGTGCCAATTATCCGCGTTTCGTATGATGCATCAAGTATTCAAAAGGCATTAGATAGAGGTGCTAAAGGAATTCAGGTGCCTTGGTAAATACGAAAGAGGATGCAGAACTGGTTGTAAAAAGGGCTAAATTCCCTCCACAGGGACAACGGGGAGCCGCATTTGCCATCCGGGCAGCGCGTTTCGGAAAGGATGGAGGAGAATCCTATTTTAATGAGTCAGATGAAAATGTCCTCATCTGTGTTCATATTGAAACCCCAGAAGCAGTTCAAAATTTCAGGGAAATTATGAGTGTTCCTGGAATTGATATGGCATTTATTGGATCAACGGATTTATCGGTAAATATGGGATATAAGGCGGAAGGTGCCCAGCATCCTGAAGTTCAACAGGTCATCCAAGAGTTGTACAAAATAGGCAAGGAGTATGGGTTTAAGATTGGAACTGTTGCTGCTAATGCAGAAGGAGCCCTTAAGGGTTATTAGCAGCTTCTAAAAATATAGTAAATAATAGACAAATGTGTCTTTTTATACTATAATTACTATAGTATAGAACATACATTCTCATTTTAGAATCAGAATATTAAATACAATTTTGAAAATACCTTTTATACTTACACCTATACCTATTTAAAATATAGTTTTAAACCAAAAACAAATTTGATTGGGGTGTGAAAAAAGATGTTTCAAACGTACCAGACGAAACTCTGCAACATCCAACTGAATCGTGAATCTACATCTGATCAGTACCTCATAGAGTATGGAAAGTTTTTTGGAAAACTAGAACGCAAACTATTTGTTCAATCTCATATCAAGGGAATTCCCCCTTCCAAGCTTAAAAAGACCTTTCTAAAGCAATATGGCATTACGT
>JAUZQA010000486.1 GCA_030705665.1 Bacillota bacterium | reverse complement strand
TGGTATACATCGTTCCAATTAAACCAGTTCTTTTACCAGCATCTGTTAAAATCTTTTCGATTAAATGGCTTGTGGTTGTTTTCCCGTTTGTGCCAGTAATTCCAATTAGATGAAGCTGTTTTGTCGGATGCTCATAAAAAGCATCAGCTAAAACAGCCATTGCCCTCATGGTATCATTAACAACCATCACTGGAACATCAACCATTAATGGTCTTTCTGCCAGGATTGCAGCAGCTCCGTTTTCAACTGCTGATTGGGCAAAATCATGCCCATCCACTGTGTAACCTTTTATACAAATAAATAAGCTCCCTTGTTGCACCTTCCGGTTATCATTTTCAATTGAAGTAATCTCCGGGTTTGCCTCTGTTAATGGGCTTAATGGATGCAAATTTTTGAGTAGCTCTTGTAACCTCATTTTTCTCATATCCTCTCGTCACAATATATGGGTTTTTTCCCCATAACCTATGAAGTCCTCCCTTATTTTACATGAAAATTACTTTTTGCGCTAACCTGTTTAAAAATTGGAAATGCAGGTATTAAAAAGTTTAAAAGGCGGCGGAAATTTTTCCGGCCGCCTTTTTGATTACTCTCGGAATTACTCTTTTTTATCAAAGTACAAGCGAATTGTTGATCCCGCCTTCACCTTTGCCCCTGCCTCCGGAGATTGACGCACAACAATGTCACCTGTTCCGCTGGCATCAATTCTTAAATTTACCATTTGATCCATAATATCTACTTTTGTCATACCCACTAAATCTGGAACCTGGACCATTGGAGTATCTAATACTGTCATTTTCTTTTCCATTTGATTCGTTCTCGGCTTAACACCGAGTGCAGGTAATGCATCTTTCATAATATTTCCGACTATTGGTGCAGAAACCTGGCTTCCGAATTGGATGGTACCTTTAGGGTTATCAACAGCTACATAAACAACAAGCTGCGGGTCATCTGCTGGAGCAAAACCAATAAAGGAAAGTATATAGTTGTTTTCCAAGTATCTTCCGTTTGCTGCCTTTTGCGCAGTACCTGTCTTCCCTCCAACACGGTACCCATCAATAAAGGCCTTTCCCCCAGAACCTTGAGCGACAACACTTTCCAGGGCATAACGAACTTTTTTCGAAGTTTCCTCGGAAATAACTCTTCTCTTTTCTACTGGAGAGTTTCTCATTACAACTTCTTTTGTGACAGGGTCAATCAGTTCTTTAGCGATATATGGTTTGTAAAGAATACCACCATTTATGGCAGCTGCCACAGCGGTAACCTGTTGAATCGGTGTTACCGAAACACCCTGGCCGAAGGCAGTCGTTGCCAATTCAACCGGACCGACGCGATTCAAAGGAAACAAAATCCCCGTTCCTTCCCCTTGCAGGTCAATCCCAGTCTTTTGACCAAAACCAAAATCTTTAATGTACTTAAATAAAGTATCTTTTCCTAATCTTTCTCCTAATGCTACAAACCCAGGGTTACAGGAGTTTTGAACGACTTGCAGGAAGGTTTCATCTCCATGTCCCCCTCTTTTCCAACATTTCAATCTTGCACCGCCTACTTCAACAAAACCAGGATCATGGAAATGTTCCTTATCTAGGTCTACCTTACCCTCATTTAATGCGGCTGCAAGCGTAATGATTTTGAATGTTGAACCAGGCTCATATGTCGACCATACGGGAAGATTTCGGTTATAAACCTCTTGTGGCACATTTCGGAAATTTGCCGGGTCAAAACTTGGTCTGCTTGTCATCCCTAAAATTTCACCATTATTTGGATTCATCGCAATCGCAACGATTCCATCAGGATTATACTTTGCCTGAGCGATTTCCATCTCTCTTTCCATGATGGTTTGAATTTTTGTATCTATAGTCAGTTTTAAATTGAGACCATTTACTGGCGGTTCATAATCATCCGCCATATTTTTCATCCGTTCACCTTTGGCATTAGCGTAAAATTTAACAGCGCCTTTTTTGCCGCTTAGCTCTTTATCATAATAAAGCTCAAGTCCCATTAACCCTTGGTTATCTACACCGGCAAAACCGAGAACATGTGATAAATAGGTTCCAAACGGATAATGACGTTTAGAATCTTCACCAATATAGACTCCAGGAAGTCCAAGAGCATTGACTTCTTTCGCTTTAGCATTGGAAATTTTCTTTCCTTCCTTAATCGTAACCATCGATGATTTCTTAGTGATGTCCCGATATGCTTTTTCCTTCGACATATTTAAAACCGATGCTAGTTTTTCTGCTGTCCCAGCTGGGTCTTTTACTTGTCTCGGAACAACATATACCGTTGGTGCACTTACGTTAGTCGCCAATGGGACTCCATTACGATCAACAATTTCACCACGTTTTGGTTCGAAGGGAATGTTTCTGCTCCACGAACCTTTCGCCATGCCCGTTAACATATCTCCAAGGATAAATTGAACATAGCCTAGTCTTACGTCAATAACAAAAAAGGCTAAAATACCTACGAACAATGCAATCATTAACCGTTTCCGAACGGTTACATTAGATACACGCATACATGAACGAGCCTCCTTTTCACGTTCATGTATATGCTTGTACCCTAATTGTTTAGAACGGCTTTTGCATTCACTGTCCTGATTGCTTTGTTTTATCCGTGCTATTCGATGAATCATTTTTTTGCTGACCTGGAAGTTCAAAGGTAACCTTTAACTGATTTCCTTCATGCAATACAGTTCCAGGTGCAATGGTCTGACTTACTGCATAGCCGCTGCCATCAGTTTCTAACTGTAAATCTGTAATTTTTGCCAGTTTCATGACATCTCTTAAAGACCAGCCTGTCATATCAGGTGCAACTGCATCCCCATCTGTCCGAAGGATGACCTTTTCCCCTTCAAGAATCGTTGTCCCTTCTAGTGGTAATTGATTTTCCACCTTGGTTCCCTTACCAACAACTACTGTTTCAAATCCTTTACTTTGCAGTTCTTTAGTTGCAGCATCAACTGATTCTCCTGTTAAATCAGTCAGCTTATTGGTTGTAGCTTTCTCCACACTTGATGGCTGAATATTTAAATACTGTAAACTATTTTTCATAACGGGATCAAAAATCATCGAAACCGGGATCGATCCCTTTGAATAATCATCAATTTTTGGCTGTTGTACAGCTACGTAAACCAAAAGTTTCGGGTCATCCTTAGGTGCCATTCCCATAAATGAAAATACATAGTTGCTTGGACCAGTTAAATATTTTCCTCCGGGACCAGGAATTTGGGCAGTTCCTGTTTTACCAGCGACACTATACCCATCTATTTTGTACCGGCTTCCTGTCCCTTTTGGCGAGGTCACAACCGTTTCAAGGATATCACGGACGGTTTTCGCTGTTTGGGCAGAAATTGGTGTACCTGCTACTTCTGGTTCGGTTTTTTGAATGATTTTTCCTGTATCATGATCGACAACTTTATCAACTACATGCGGTTTCATCATTTTCCCACCGTTTGCGACCGCTGTTGC
>JAUZQA010000485.1 GCA_030705665.1 Bacillota bacterium | reverse complement strand
CATTTTGATCCAGCATACTACGTAATGTTACTGCGGAAGCGGTTGGGTTGGCTTGCTTTAGCAGGGCCAACTGACCTGTGACCATAGGAGTTGCCATAGATGTCCCGCTCATATAGGCATACGAATTGTTTAAATAGGTACTAAGAATATTTACACCTGGTGCAGCAACTTCCACCTCACTTCCAGTTGAAGAGAAGGAAGCGATATTGTTATTTGAATCAACGGCTGACACTGCGATGGCCGAACTATATTTTCCCGGATATTCAACGGTATTTGTTCCTCCATCATTCCCTGCTGCAGCAACAACAAGAACTCCGCTGTTGTATGCTTTATCTACCTCTTGATGGAGAGTGGAACTATCTGTAGAAGAACCCAGAGATAAGTTAACGATATCCATATGGTTGGTAATGGCCCAATCGATTCCTGCAATAACATCTGATAAATAACCAGACCCGTCTGATCCCAATACCTTTACGGCATACAGGTTAGCAGCTGGTGCGACCCCGACTACTCCTAAACTATTATTCTGTGCTCCGATGATACCTGCAACATGTGTTCCGTGTCCATCATCGTCAGCATAAGAGCTTGTATAACTTACCATGCTTACCCCGCCGGCAACTGTTAAATCTTCATGTGGAGCGATTCCTGTATCAACTACGGCAACCTTAACTCCATTTCCAGTAAATCCATTGGACCAGGCGGTGGGTGCTTGAACATCACTAACTCCCCAGTCAGTTGTCTGAGATTTAACCTTAACCTGAACATCTGGTTCGATCAGTTTTACATTTGGATTGTGCTTTAGTCCGTTTAGAGCCGCTGCAGGTACTGAAGCTGTAAGTACAGGCAGGTTTTTTAACTCATGGGTAACATGGCCATGGACACTTTTAACTAGATTTGGATCTGCCTTGTCTTTAAAAGTAATCATTACCCGTTGCTGATTGTCAGACGAAGCGGTAGCCTGAGTGGATGCAGCCTGTGTGGTCGTGACCCCTGCTAATAAAAACATGGACGACAAGACCGCAATCATTGATTTTTTCTTCATCAACATTCCCTCCTTAAAAGTAGAAAAACTATCCCCATAGCCGGATAGCCTTTTTACTCCGGCAGCTGGCTGGCATAGTGTATTCACGTTAGCCCCTGTAGCTTTGCGTCACACTCTTTCGAATGCTTTGCCTTTATCATGAGGTTGGTAGTTATTCTTCAAAGTAACTATACAATAGAGTAATTGCTATTTAAATATATTTTTATTAAAAACTTAATCTATCAAGAAAAAAGGAATCTTGAATGCTTTTCTTGTCAGAGGCTGGGTAGAATGTAAAAAAAACTCTTACCGTATTCGTGCGGGAAGAGTTTTCTTAATGCATCTACTTCTTTGTCTTCATTCTCAATCTAACATCAGAAATGAAAAAAACACTGACTGAAATGATGATAAGACCTATTAGCATTCCGATTGTAAGTTTTTCATGGAGAAAAATGATGCCCCAAATGATCCCAAATACAGGAATGAGAAAGGTGACACTTAATGTTTTTGTTGGTCCCACACTTTCAATGAGATAAAAATATAAAAGGTAGGCAATCGCTGTACAAAATAATGCTAGTCCCACAACAGATAGTACAGCTGTCGTTGATATTCGGCCTGTTGAAGCAGGTAAATGAAAAATGGTGAAGGGAATTAAAAGAACAGCAGCTCCAACCTGTTGTCCCACCGCAAGTGCAAGCGGAGGAACGCCAGCAAAAGCTTTTTTGGCATAGACACCTGCAAAACCATATGAAATAGTGGATAATACCGAAAGACCAATAGCAATCATCGTTTCAGACGAAAAAGGGAGTGAGCTCCATCCCACTAAGATGGCAACCCCAACTACACCGATGAAAATACCTAACCATTTCTGGATACTGAGCGTTTCTTTCATCCATCCCCAAACGACCAAGGCTGTGAACAAAGGCGTGAGTGAATTGAGAATGGCTGACATCGAAGCTGGTAAAGTAAGTTCAGCAGTAGCAATAAGAGTAAAGGGGATAGCTGCATTTAAAGCCCCGATTATTAAATATTGTTTCCATCGTTGTTTAAATTGTGCTGATCTTCTTGTTACGGTTAAAAATATGATCAACGCAGCTGCGGCAATCGTGACTCTCCCCTGAATCGTAAGGAGTGGCCCGAATACTGGAGAAGCAATTCGAATAAATAAAAAGGAAGCCCCCCACAGTGCAGCAAGTGCGAATAAAGCTATTACATCTTTTACTTTCATCATTTACCTCCGCTTTCTATATACCGATGGAGTGCAGCCGATTTGATGCCGGAATACACTGGAAAAATGAGCAGAACTCTTGTAACCAAGAAGATGGGCTATCTCTGTGATCGTTCCTTCTGTCGTTTTAAGCCGCAGCATTGCCTCATCCATTCTAAGCTTAGTCATGTACTCCAATGGAGATATTCCTGTGTTTACTTTAAACAGCCTTTGGAGATGATATTTGCTCACGCCTACCTGCAATGCCAGCTGTTCCAATGTTAAACCATTTCGATATTCCCGTTCCATCACCTGTTTGACCAACGAGACAATTTCTTCTTCATTCGATTGATCCAGGTTCGGGCGACATCTTTTACAAGGTCGGTATCCATCTTGAATAGCTAGAGGGACAGAAGGGTAAAACGAAACATTTTCCTTCAAAGGATTTTTTGATTTACAAGAAGGTTTGCAACAAATTCCGGTAGACTTAACGGCATAATAGAAGAGACCATCATACTCTTTGTTGCAATTTACAACTGCGTTCCACATGATTTCTTCACTTAATAAACTCATATGCTCACCTCGTTTTTCACTACTACATTGTAACAATAAAGGTGAGTTCCTTCATTCGAAATCTTGCTTTGTAATTCTGGTTTCTAAAAAACATAGAATGGTTCAATGTGCCATAACGCTGATGAAAAACGAGGCCAAGGTAACATAGAAGGCTTCTACGTGACCGAATACAATTGAAGAATGAGTTCAAGGTCAAATAGAAAGCTTCTATGTTACCAAACACGACTGAAAAGGGAGTGTAGAGTAACATAGAGTGTTTTCTTGCGAAAGGAAATGCTCTATGAAATCAATTCAATATTATGTTGACAAAAATTTTTTATTATGTTATAATTAAAAATTGGTGTATTTACAAAAACTCAATACCGTTTTAATATATTCTTTAGTAAATCGAAAGGCACAACCGTCAAGAAAGGAAGTGTGCGGAGATAACTAAGGAATCTTTGCCTTGCGAAGGGTGTAAAGGGTTATTTGCAGCTTCTAAAAATATAGTAAATAATAGACAAATGTGTCTTTTTATACTATAATTAGTATGGTGCAGAACATACATTCTTGTTTTAGAATCAGAATATTAAATACTATTTTGAAAATACCTTTTATACTTACACCTATACCTATTTAAAATATAGTTTTAAACCAAAAGCAAATTTGATTGGGGTGTGAAAAAAGATGTT
>JAUZQA010000484.1 GCA_030705665.1 Bacillota bacterium | reverse complement strand
TTTAAAGGTTGCTAACACATTTCTTTTGGTATAAGATTGTAATGAGAATAGATTGAGAATGGAATATAGGGGTATCCCTTTTTTATTGTTATTACAATTTAACTTTTTACATTTTGTGGAGGTATATATATGGCTGGGTCAACTTTAACGATTAAAGACTTACATGTTTCAATTGATGGCAAGGAAATTTTAAAAGGTGTAAATCTTGAGATAAAAGGCGGAGAAATTCACGCAATCATGGGACCAAATGGTACAGGTAAATCAACCTTATCCTCTGCTATTATGGGTCACCCTAAGTATGTAGTAACACAAGGAAGCATTGAACTTGATGGAAAAAATGTCCTTGAAATGGCCGTGGATGAACGTGCCCGTGCTGGACTTTTTCTTGCAATGCAATATCCAAGCGAAATTAATGGCGTGACAAATGCTGACTTTTTACGTTCAGCAATCAACAGTCGTCGTGGTGAAGGAAATGAAATTTCATTAATGAAGTTTATCCGTGAAATGGATAAGAAAATGGAATTTCTAGATATGGACCTTGATATGGCCCAGCGTTATTTAAATGAAGGATTCTCCGGCGGTGAGAAAAAGCGGAATGAAATTCTTCAATTAATGATGCTTCAGCCAAAAATGGCTATTCTTGACGAAATTGACTCTGGATTAGATATTGATGCGTTGAAAGTCGTTTCAAAAGGAATTAATGCAATGCGAAGCGAAGATTTTGGCTGCATCATGATTACACACTATCAACGACTTTTAAACTACATTACTCCTGACTTTGTGCATGTTATGATGCAAGGCCGTGTTGTGAAAAATGGCGGTCCAGAGCTTGCACAACGCTTAGAAGCAGAAGGATATGACTGGATCAAGAAAGAACTTGGAATCGAAGATGAAACAGTTGGGCAAGAAGCGTAAGCGTTAGGAGGATCAAAATGACAATCGAAACGAAACTACCATTTGACATAGATTTTGTTAACTCCTTTTCGAAGGAAAATGGAGAACCTGCTTGGCTATTAGAGTTTCGCCAAAAAGCGTTAAACGCTGTGGACTCATTGCCAATGCCAAGAACAGACAAAACAAAAATTGATAAGTGGAATTTCACTGAATTTACACAGCATACCGTAAAAAGTGAAGCATATGCATCCCTTTCTGAATTACCAGAGGATGTAAAAGCACTTATTGATCTGGAAGCAACAAGTAAGAATTTATATATTCAAAGAAACCAGACACCTTCGATTTTATCCTTAACAGATGAATTAAAAAATAAAGGTGTTGTTTTTACAGATATTTTTACAGCCGTACGTGAACATGGCGATCTTGTTCAAAAGTATTTGATGAATCAAGGCGTGAAAGTGGATGAACATCGTTTAGCTGCCATCCATGCAGCACTCATCAATGGCGGTGCATTCCTGTACGTTCCGAAAAATGTAGAAATCAGCGAACCAATTCAAGCGGTTTATGTTCTTGACGATCAAAAAGCTGCCCTCTTTAATCATGTTATTGTTGTGGTTGAAGATAATAGTTCTGTCACCTATGTTGAAAACTATATCTCAACAGTTGAATCAAATAGTGTTGTAAATATCATTACCGAAGTATTTGCAGGGCAAAACGCGAGAGTACAATTTGGTGCTGTGGATACGTTAGCTAAAGGAATTACAACTTATGTGAATCGCCGCGGCACAGCAGGAAGAGATGCCCGAATTGAATGGGCACTTGGATTAATGAATGATGGAAACACTATCTCAGAAAATACAACAAACCTTGTTGGTGATGGATCCTTTGGGGATACGAAATCAGTGGTTGTTGGACGCGGTGAGCAGACACAAAACTTCACAACCCGAGTTATACATCATGGTAAGCGCACAGAAGGATTTATTTTACAGCACGGAGTTATGAAGGATAGTGCAACCTCGATTTTTAATGGAATTGGAAAAATCGAACATGGTGCATCCAAATCGAATGCGGAGCAAGAATCCCGTGTGCTCATCCTGAGTGAAAAAGCACGTGGTGATGCGAACCCAATGCTCTTGATCGATGAGGACGATGTTATGGCCGGCCATGCTGCTTCTGTAGGGCGCGTTGATCCTGTGCAGCTTTACTACTTAATGAGCCGTGGTATTAATAAACAAGAAGCGGAACGTTTAATTATTCATGGTTTCCTTGCTCCAGTTGTGAATCAGCTGCCAATCGAACCTGTAAAAAAACAATTAACAGAAGTTATTGAAAGGAAAGTTCGCTAATGGATATCAAAGCTATTCGCAGCCAGTTCCCAATATTAGACCAGGAAGTGAATGGTCATCCGCTTGTCTATCTTGATAGCTCTGCTACTTCTCAAAAGCCAATCCAAGTGATTGAGACCATTGAGAAATATTATAAAGAAATTAACTCCAATGTTCACCGTGGCGTCCATACGCTCGGTACAAGAGCAACAGATGCCTATGAAGGTGCACGGGAAAAGGTTCGTAAATTTATTAATGCAAAATCAACAAAGGAAGTTATTTTTACCAGGGGAACGACTACTTCATTGAACTGGGTTGCATCTAGTTATGCAATGGCCAACCTTAAAGAGGGCGATGAGATTGTCATAACTGTTATGGAACATCATAGTAATATTATTCCATGGCAGCAGGTTGCGAAGAAAACAGGTGCGACTTTAAAATACTTTCCACTTCAGGAAGATGGTACCTTATCACTTGATGACGTTCGAGCTACGATTACAGCCAATACGAAAATTGTTTCGGTCACCCATGTTTCTAACGTCTTGGGCACAATCAATCCAATCAAAGAAATAGCAAAGATTGCTCATGAGAATGGAGCTGTAATGGTTGTTGACGAAGCACAAGGTGCGCCCCATTTAAAAATTGATGTTCAAGATTTGGACGTTGATTTTCTTGGATTTTCCGGACATAAAATGTGCGGGCCAACAGGAATTGGCATATTATATGGTAAGAAGCATTTGCTCGAGAACATGGAGCCTGTTGAATTCGGCGGCGAAATGATCGACTTTGTTGAATTGTATGATTCAACATGGAAAGAGCTGCCTTGGAAATTTGAAGGCGGTACACCAACCATTGCAGGGGCAATTGGATTGGGTGCTGCGATTGACTTTTTAAATGAAGTTGGACTAGATCATATTGCTGAGCACGAGCTTAAGCTCTCTAGGTATGCACTTGAGAAAATGTCAACCGTTGAAGGAATTTCCATCTATGGGCCATTAGATCCGGCGAAACGCTCAGGATTAGTTACCTTTAATATCCAGGATGTCCATCCGCATGATGTGGCAACAGTCCTTGACGCTGAAGGTATTGCCGTCCGTGCCGGCCACCATTGTGCACAACCACTAATGAGATGGCTTAAAGCAACTGCTACTGCAAGGGCAAGTTATTATTTATATAACACGGAAGAGGATATTGATAGGCTTGTGGAAGGGCTTGTCAAAACGAAGGAGTATTTTAGCGATGTCTTCTAATAATTTAGATATG
>JAUZQA010000483.1 GCA_030705665.1 Bacillota bacterium | reverse complement strand
TTTGGACTTGGAGAAGCACTGGTCTCTGGATTAGTGTCTGCGGATTGTTATAAAGTAAAGGAAGATAAAATCGTCGATAAGAGGATAGCAACCAAAAAGTTGGCTATCTATGGACGAATAGAAGGCGGAGCAGAGTCAAGGCCGATTGATCCTGATCAGCAAAAGTCTCAAACACTTACTGACCAACAAATTTTACAATTAGCACGCATAGGAAAGCAGATCGAAGCCTATTTTGGCTGCCCGCAAGATATCGAATGGTGTTTGGCTGAAAATACATTTTATATTGTCCAGAGTCGGCCAATCACTACTCTTTTCCCGATCCCTGAAGCGAATGATGAAGAAAATCACGTTTACATATCTGTCGGTCACCAGCAAATGATGACCGACCCCATAAAACCATTGGGATTGTCTTTTTACCTGTTAATAACTCCTGCACCTATGCGTAAAGCTGGCGGGAGGTTGTTTGTTGATGTTACACAGATGCTCGCTTCACCTGAGCGTAGAAACATGTTATTAGCTAACATGGGACAACACGATCCGCTTATGAAAGATGCAATTATGACCGTCATAGAGCGAGGAGATTTCATAAAATCCTTACCAAATGATAAGCAAGAACAAAGTCCAGGTAAAAACATTAAAAGTGCCCCAGCTGCGGATTCTAAAGCACAAATCGATCCTGCAATCGTTGATGATTTGATAAAGCGCAGTCAAACATCGATAGAAGAGTTAAAACAAAACATCCAAACGAAATCAGGATCGGATTTATTTGACTTTATCCTCGAAGATATCCAGCAATTAAAAAAGACTTTATTTAACCCGCAAAGTTCAGCTGTATTTATGGCTGCTATAAATGCTTCAACATGGATCAATGAAAAAATGAAAGAGTGGTTGGGTGAAAAAAATGCAGCAGACACGCTTTCACAATCCGTACCAAACAATATTACATCTGAAATGGGTCTGGCGCTATTGGATGTTGCTGATGTAATTCGCCCTTATCCAGAAGTTATTGATTATTTACAGCGTGTAAAAGATGATTACTTTTTGGATGAACTGGTTAAGTTTGATGGCGGACGTGTTGCTCAAGACGCAATCAATAAGTATCTGAACAAATACGGTATGAGATGCAGCGGAGAAATCGATATTACGAAAACTCGTTGGAGTGAAAAACCAATTATACTTGTTCCTATGATTCTCAGTAATATCAAAAACTTTGAGCCCGGCGCCAGCAATCGGAAATTTGAGAAAGGGCTTCAGGAAGCTTTGAAAAAAGAGCAAGAGTTAATAGAGCGATTGAAACAATTACCGAATGGAGAACAAAAGGCCAAAGAAACAAAACAAATGATCGATCTAATTCGGAATTTCATCGGTTATCGTGAATATCCAAAATACGGAATGGTGAATCGCTACTTCGTTTATAAGCAGGCATTACTGAAAGAGGCCGAAAAACTCGTGCAGACGAGCGTTATTCATGAAAAAGAAGACATATACTATCTCTCCTTCGAAGAGCTCCTTGATGTCGTACGCGCAAATAAACTGGATTATCAGATCATTAGCAGGCGAAAGGACGAGTACAAATTTTATGAAAAACTGATTCCCCCGCGTGTGATCACGTCTGATGGTGAAATCATTGAAGGTAAATACAAAAGAGAAAAACACCCTGCTGAAGCGATTTTAGGTCTGCCTGTTTCTTCTGGAGTTATAGAGGGCCGAGCACGTGTCATTTTAAACATGGAAGAAGCTGATTTGGAAGATGGAGATATTTTAGTCACCTCCTTTACTGACCCTAGCTGGACACCATTATTTGTATCCATTAAAGGCCTAGTCACTGAAGTTGGCGGACTGATGACCCATGGAGCAGTTATCGCACGTGAATATGGCTTACCAGCAGTTGTTGGGGTGGAAAATGCCACCAAACTGATAAAAGATAGGCAACGAATTCGAGTGCATGGAACAGAAGGGTATATCGAAATATTGTAATTGTTGAATACTTCTCATTTATTTCATACGCTCAAGCAAGCCTCCGGATCTATCATCATATTTGAATGGAAGTTGCAATTTTAGCAGGGAAGAAGGAAATTTCGGAGAATTTATAATATGATTTCCAAAATTACTTTTATAAAGTTTGCTGAAAAGAGGATGAGTTATGGCTTATCAGGCGAATAAGAATCGTTATCAAGAAATGCAATATCATCGTTGCGGAAATTCAGGATTAAAGCTTCCGGCCTTCTCCTTAGGATTATGGCATAATTTTGGAAGTGTTGATTCCTATGAAAATATGAAAAAACTCATTTTTCATTCCTTTGATTTGGGGATTACTCACTTTGACTTAGCAAATAATTATGGGCCTATTCCAGGTTCGGCTGAAGAAAACTTCGGTAAAATTCTGCATCAAGAAATGAGGGATTACCGGGATGAACTAATTATTTCATCGAAAGCCGGCTATAAAATGTGGGACGGCCCCTATGGGGATTGGGGTTCGAAGAAGTATTTAGTCAGCAGTTTAAATCAGAGTTTAAAACGAATGGGATTAGATTACGTGGATATTTTCTATCACCATCGCCCAGACCCTGAAACTCCTTTAGAAGAAACAATGGCAGCATTGGATTTGATTGTTCGCCAGGGGAAAGCACTGTACGTAGGAATCTCCAATTATAATGCGGAACAAACGGCTCAAGCAGTAGAAATTTTGAATATGCTCGGTACACCTCTACTAATTCATCAACCGAGATACAGTATGTTTGAACGGTGGATCGAAGATGGATTACAGGATGTATTGGCAGAATCGGGTGTAGGTTCGATTGCCTTTTCACCACTCGCTCAAGGAATGTTAACAAACCGTTATTTAGACGGTATTCCGACTGACTCGAGAGCAGGAAAGTCTAATACATTTTTGCCAAAAGAAAGGGTTACCGATGTTGTGTTAAATAAAGTGAGAGCATTAAATCGGATTGCACTTGAACGCGGACAAAGTCTCGCTCAAATGTCCTTAGCGTGGGTACTTCGGCAAGGAAAAGTAACCTCAGCTCTGATTGGGGCGAGCCGTGTAAGCCAAATTGAGGAAAATGTAAAAACATTGCAAAATCGTGACTTCACAGAAGAAGAACTAAGTGTAATCGAGGACATTTTACGCGGATAGAACTTAACCCCTAGTTATCTCAAAAAACTAGGGGATTTTTAATAAGATTAATTAGGTAAAACTTTAGTAAAAAACGCAATGAATTTAAGGTTACGTTCATGATTTATTTTCAAAAAAGTGATGTCGAAATGATGAATTAGGATAGCTAGAGTAAGGAAAAACGCCGGTAATTATTTTTACTTAAATTTTTTACTAAAATTATTGACTGGATTTTACTTGTTATATAGAATAAGTCTAAAGATGTTTGAAAATAAAAATTCTAAAAGAGAGTTGGAGACGTTCCATGGATATGAACTTTTTGCTGAAAAAATTTGAAGAAACATTTCCAAGTAATGAAAGCCAAAAGCTT
>JAUZQA010000482.1 GCA_030705665.1 Bacillota bacterium | reverse complement strand
CTCCCTCAAAAACGCTTGAGGGAGTTCATTTTTTAAACAAACATATTGACGATTAAAGCAACCCCAAAGGCGACAAAGGATAATATCGTTTCCAAAACAGTCCAAGTCTTAAATGTTTCTTTAACACTTAATCCTAGGTATTCCTTTACCATCCAGAAGCCGGCATCATTTACATGTGAAAACATTAATGAACCTGCACCCGTTACGATTACGAGCAGTTCTATGTTTACACCAGTCATATTTTTAACAATTGGTGCTACTATTCCCGCTGCAGTTGTCAGCGCTACAGTTGCTGACCCTGTCGCAATTCGGATGAGACCTGAGATAATAAATGCTAATACAAGTGGTGAAAGGTTCATATGGTGTGACATATCCCCTATGGTGGTAGCCACGCCGCTATCAATCAGGATTTGCTTAAATCCGCCGCCAGCACCAATGATGGCGAGAATAGAACCAACTGGAAGCAGGCACTCTTCTGTAAATTTCTTAATTTCATTTTTATTAAAACCTTGACGTATGCCAAGGAAATAAAACGCCGCGAAACAAGAAATTAATAATGCAATCAACGGACTGCCAATAAAGCTTAAGAACTTTGTAGCTCCGGCAGAAAATCCAAAATAAGGTGCGAAGGATGAGAAAATAATCAGGATAACTGGTAATAAAATGATTAAGAAGGAAATTCCTGTACCTGGTAATTTTTTTGGAACCTTGATTCTAATTAATTCAGGTTCTCCTTCTGGAATTACTCGTTTATGAACCCATTTTGCAAATAGCGGCCCGGCAATAATGACGGAAGGAATCGCTATTAAAAGTGAATATAAAAGGACCCTTCCAAGATTTGCATTATAAATCGAAATCGCCGCAACAGCTCCTGGATGCGGTGGCACAAGACCATGAACAATCGACAATCCAGCGATTGCAGGAAGTGCGATCAATAAAATGTTTTGTTTTGATGTTTTATGAATCGAAATAACCAGTGGAAGGATAATTAAAATTCCTACTTCAAAGAATACTGGGATTCCAATAATGAAACCAGCCAACATCATGGCCCAAGGAAGCTTTTTGACACCAAATTTCTTGATAAAGAAATCAGCGATTTGGATACCGGCACCTGACTCGGCCATCATTTTTCCTAAGATCGTTCCCAATGCTAAAATCCCAACAAGATGGCCTAAAGTCCCGCCAACCCCTGTTTCATACCCGCTGACGATTTTATCCATTGATAAACCAGAAAATAGAGCTAGAAAAATTGTGGCAACCGTTAAACTAATAAATGCATGCCACTTAAACCAGGAAACACCTAAAATAACCACAATAATTGCTAATAAAGTAATCATTAAATGATACATCGTTTCACTTTCCCCCTTTGTGGTGAACCCTATCAATTTTTCAATTGATTCAGTTGTTATAGAATATATCATTCCACCTAAAATTTTATTTTACCGATTGGGCTGAACACTTTTTGAAAGCCCTTTCAGTTCTGTAATTTGATTATATGAAAAAAATTTTCTTTTATCAATAGTTTATGAAATAAAATTTTTTTCTGTTTTTTCCGTGAGTGTCTTAATAGAGTGATCCGCTGGTTCGAATTCCATCAAAGACCGCAAAAAACCCTTGATCCTTCAAGGGTTCAAATCTCACGAAAAAGTGAGTTTTCCATATTCATGCCGATTGTCGATATACTGGGGAATATTTGATTTTCGTAACATATCGCTAAAGATTACATATTCATATCGACTGCTTCCATCGTCATAACAGACTTTGTCCAATACTTCATTCCGGACTAAATACGTGCAGTGGATCACTTCTACTTCAATCAATCCCCTAATTTTTCCGAATAAAATGTCATAATAATAATTGGAATCTTTAAAATATCCATTTTCATCTGCAATATAATGAAAATTGGAATAATAACTATTTGGGTCATCACTTCTTCTTAAGAGCGGCCCAACGACAGACAATCCAGTTTGGAGCAGCATTTCAAGTGTTTCAGGTGCTATGAAATTATCACAATCTATTACAAAATAGTGGGTTCCTTTTTTGCGGGCCCAATCTGCAGATTCCTGACGCAAGCGCCCCAGTACCTTGAATCTTATTGAATTCCACTCATGTGGGCCGTATTCATGTACAGGTTCTTCTACATCACTTGCATCATAATAGATTTCTGAATACTTATCTTTCACTTTTTCAATCCAATTTTCAAGGATTTCTGCTGTATGATCAGTATTGTTATTGGTACGGATATAAAGCTTGATTTTAGAAGCAGGATAGGTTTGGTTTTCAATTAAATCCAGATACATTGGCAGATGGTGTGCTTTATCTTTAGCAAGAATAGCAATTGTAACAAATTCCGTTGATTTAATCATTTTCTTTCCCTTCTTTTCTTTCAGCTGTACGATTACAATGGGCTTCCATATCCTCCGATCTATTATCAAATTGATTCGCTATCTCTTTGACTCTCGAGCTTTCTTTTTTATCAGAAACAAGAATACCATTCGGACTTACGGCCACAATTAAGTTAGATAGCCCAATTACCGAAACAGGAATATCTAATTCATTAACGATATGAACATTTTCACAATCAGGACTCATCGTTCCCTTTCCAATTAAACTTGCCCCCATTTCTTCCGTTAGAGTATTCCATGTACCAAGATCTTTCCATTCGCCATGATAGGCAGTTACAACGATCCTTTTTGTTTTTTCAACTACTTCATAATCAAAACTCCTTGCTGGTAATCGTTCATATGTTTTTACCAAATCGTTATAGTTTAAGGGGAACCCCCGCTCTTTCAAGCTATTTATAATGAAAGCTAATTTAAATGCAAAAACTCCACTATTCCATAGCCCGCCTTCTAAAATTAATTGTTTTGCCTGTTCAACTGTTGGCTTTTCTTTGAAATATTGTACAGGTTGAAAAATTTTTTCTTGCTTCGCCTCTGTAAAATCAGAAGGAACAATGTATCCGTACTTTTCTGAAGGAAATGTCGGCTTAATTCCAATTAATGAGAGATCAGCTTTGGAATCTTGTACAACTTTTTCCAAGGACTTAACGTAGTGAAAGAAGTCATCTTCAACATATGAATCTACTGGCATCACTACTACAATCTCTTCCTGCTTAACATCTTTCATTGAATATAAATAAATGGATGATAACGCAACAGCCGGAAAAGTATCTCGCCTGAAGGGCTCAAGGACTAAAGGAACGCTGGTGCCGATTTGGCTATGAAGCATATCAATTTGTGAATTGCTTGTAGATACAATTGTACTTTCTGCAAGATTTACTCTTTGAAGCTGCCGCCAAATACGCTGAAGCATCGAAATCGGCTGATTCGACTTTTGGTCTGAAGGTAATAGTTTTAAAAATTGTTTTGAGCGTGAATCATTAGATAAAGGCCAAAGCCTTTTTCCTGAACCACCGGATAATAAGATAAGATACAGAATGAATCACTACCTTTTGAACAAGTTTTTCATATCTGCAATATCTTATGTG
>JAUZQA010000481.1 GCA_030705665.1 Bacillota bacterium | reverse complement strand
TATGCCGCGGCTGCATGAACTAACAGTCGTTCTATATGCCTTCAGCGTATTATTGTATTTTTTTGATTTTATTCATCATAACCGGAAGGCAAATCAGATTGCCTTCTGGTTACTTGCATTTGTATGGGTTTTGCAAACAACGTTTTTATGCTTGTATATGGTGAACACAGGAAGATTCCCTGTTCTTACAATTTTTGAAGGTTTGTATTTTTATTCATGGGTCTTAGTTACGCTTTCACTTGGGATCAATCGCTTGTTAAGGGTCGATTTTATCGTATTTTTTACTAACATACTTGGGTTTATTGTCATGGCGATTCATACCTTTGCCCCGGTGCAGTATCATTCCCATATTGTCGCTCAAAAGCTTGTTTCTGAACTTTTGTTGATTCATATCACGATGGCAATCTTATCCTATGGGGCCTTTTCTCTTTCTTTTGTTTTTTCATTGCTTTATTTGCTTCAGTACGACTTATTAAAGCGGAAAAAATGGGGAACCCGGCTGTTAAGATTAGCAGACTTGAGCAAGCTGGAGCATTTATCCTATGTACTGGCGGTTATTGGGGTTCCAATGCTCATGTTAGCGCTTATTTTAGGGCTTCAATGGGTGTTAATAAAAGTTCCTGGGGTGCATTGGTATGACAGCAAAGTGATTGGCTCATTTATTGTCTTAGCTGGATATTGTATCTATTTGTATTTAAAAATAGGAAAAGGGATGTCAGGAAAAACCCTGGCATTATGGAACATCGGATCCTTCTTAATTGTTTTAATTAACTTCTTTTTATTCGGTCAATTATCATCTTTCCATTTATGGTATTCATAACACCGTTCGTGCGGACTTAAAATCAGGAGGCAGCTATGCGAAAAATCATTGTAGGGTCAAGAAAGAGCAAATTGGCGTTAACACAAACGAATTGGGTAATCGAACAGTTAAAAAAACTTGGCGGCCCATTTGAATTTGAGGTAAAAGAAATTGTCACTAAGGGTGATAAGATTCTTGATGTAACTCTCTCTAAAGTAGGGGGAAAAGGATTATTTGTTAAGGAAATTGAACATGCCATGCTTAATAAAGAGATTGATATGGCGGTTCACAGTATGAAAGACATGCCTGCAGTCCTTCCCGAAGGATTAACGATCGGTTGTGTACCATTTCGAGAGGACCACCGGGATGCACTTATTTCAAAAGGTCATATACCGTTCAAGGAATTAAAACCAGGTGCTATTATTGGGACAAGCAGTTTACGCCGAAGCTCCCAGCTTTTACACGCCAGACCTGATTTGGAAATTAAGTGGATTCGCGGAAATGTAGATACAAGATTGAGCAAGCTTGAAGGTGAAGAATACGATGCCATTATTTTAGCAGCTGCTGGCCTTTCAAGGCTTGGGTGGGCATCAGATGTTGTTACCGAACTTTTGGATGCAGATCTTTGTATTCCAGCTGTTGGACAAGGAGCACTGTCGATTGAATGTCGTGAAGATGACCAAGAGCTTCTAGAGCTGTTTGAAAAATTTACCTGTAAAAAAACCGAAAGAGCCGTTAGAGCAGAGCGGGCATTCTTGCAAAAAATGGAAGGCGGCTGTCAGGTTCCAATTGCAGGCTTTGCCCACATTAATGATGCTGACGAAGTAGTACTAAACGTTTTAGTTGCTTCTCCAGACGGCGAGGAAATTTACAAAGAAGAGTTAACTGGAAAAGATCCTGAAGAACTTGGAAATAAGGCTGCTGACGTGTTAATTGACAAGGGAGCAAAAGAGTTAATTGATCGGGTAAAACGAGAGCTTGATGGTGAATGATTCAATCATTAGGTTTGAAGGATAAAAAAGTTCTGGTACCCAGAGGCAAGAAAGAAGCAAAGTCTTTTTCGCGTTTGCTTGAAAGCTTTGGAGGGATTCCAATCGAAATCCCTCTTATTGCTTTTCGGCCAGTAGAATTAAATGACAAGCTTCGGCAATTACTTGAAGCACTCCATACATATGATTGGCTTATTTTTACCAGTAAAGTAACGGTTGAAACTCTTTTATCATTAATTGGTCCTGAAAAACTATCAAATCTTCCTAAAATTGCCGTGATTGGTAAAAAGACTGATGAAGTACTGCGCGACAACGGTTTAAAGGCAGAGTTTTTACCAAGTGAGTTTGTTGCTGAAACCTTTGTTGAGGAATTTTTACCATACATACAAAATGGAATGAAGATATGTATTCCAAAAGGCAATCTTGCACGGGAATACATTTCAGATTCACTAAAAAAAGCTGGTGCCATTGTAGATGAGGCAATCGTGTATGAAACCTATATGCCAAAAGAAAGCCGCGATCAATTAGCAGAAATGATTGCTGAAGATCAGCTTGATATATTAATGTTTACCAGCCCATCCACAGTGGACCATCTTATGAGTGTGGTCGATGAATTTCAACTAAAAAAACATCTTGAATCTTGTCTCATCGGTTGTATTGGACCGGTGACAGAGAACAAATTAATATCATATGGATTAACCGTTCATGCTTCACCAAATGTGTATACGGTAGCAGAAATGATTAATAGTATGAATAGCTTTCTTGAGGAAAAATAATGGAGGTAATTGAAATGGAACTACAATTTTCACGTCATCGCCGTTTGCGTACAAGTGCCAATATGCGTGCATTAGTTAGAGAAAATCATCTAAAGGCTGAGGACTTTATCTATCCGCTTTTTGTTGTTGAAGGTGAAAACGTTTGTAAAGAAGTATCTTCAATGCCTGGTGTTTTCCAATATTCTTTGGACAAAATTGAGCCGGAGTTGGAGGAAATCCATTCTCTTGGAATTAAGTCCGTTATTTTATTTGGTGTTCCTGCAACAAAAGATGAATGTGGTACAGGAGCATATCATGATCACGGGATTATCCAGGAAGGTACTCGTTTTATTAAAGAAAGATATCCCGAGATGATTGTTGTTGCTGACACATGTTTGTGCGAATATACAAGCCATGGTCATTGCGGTGTCGTATCTGGAGAGAAGATTTTAAACGATGAATCCCTAGATGTGCTTGTAAAAACTGCTGTCAGCCAAGCGCAGGCAGGAGCCGATATTATCGCACCATCCAATATGATGGACGGATTTGTTGCCGCTATTCGCGCTGGTTTAGATGAAGCAGGCTTTATTGATATTCCAATTATGTCTTATGCTGTTAAATATGCATCTGCCTTTTATGGTCCATTCCGTGAGGCAGCAGAAGGGGCACCGCAGTTTGGCGACCGTAAAACCTACCAAATGGATCCAGCAAACCGCTTAGAGGCATTTAGAGAAGCTGAATCAGATGTTGAAGAGGGGGCAGACTTTTTAATTGTAAAACCTGGTTTGCCATACCTTGATGTTGTACGTGATATTAAAAATAACTTTACACTTCCTGTTGTTGTTTATAATGTAAGCGGTGAATATGCAATGGTTAAAGCTGCTGCTCAAAATGGCTGGGTTGATGAAAAGGGTATTGTTCTTGAATTGCTTCTTGGTATGAAGCGTGCGGGTGCTGACCTCATTATC
>JAUZQA010000480.1 GCA_030705665.1 Bacillota bacterium | reverse complement strand
TTTTCCTTTCTGATGTAAAACATTCACTTGTGAGCAGCCCCAAAAAATAATTTCTGTATATTTTGAGCAAGAAATCAAAAATATATATTCGGAGGAGGCGAAAAAGTGAAAAAATTATTACTCACTTGTTTACTGTTTTTTCTGGCACTCACGGGTATTCCAAATATTTCATTTGCTCAGCAGGTCTATACTGTACAGCCTGGGGATTCGCTTTGGAAGATAGCAGTTCGCTATCAGGTTGGAATTTCAGAAATTATTCAAGCAAACCCCCAGTTTAAAAATCCTAACTTGATTTATCCAGGGCAAAAGGTAAACATACCTGACCTAAGTGGAACAAAATCAATTGAGAGTCAGGTTATAACATTAACGAATCAGGAACGTGCTAAAAATGGATTAAAGGCCCTTACTGCAAACTGGGAGCTCTCACGGGTAGCCCGTTACAAAGCAATGGACATGAGAGATAAAAATTACTTCTCACATACAAGTCCTACTTATGGTGATCCATTTACGATGATGAAGAACTTTGGGATTGCCTTTACTGCTGCCGCTGAGAATATTGCTGCGGGCCAAGCTACACCGCAAGATGTTGTTTCAGCATGGATGAATAGTCCGGGGCATCGAGCGAATATTTTAAGCACGACTTACACTGAAATAGGAGTTGGATATGCAGCTGGCGGCAGCTACAAGACATATTGGAGTCAAATGTTTATTAGAAAATAATGATTTACAAATCGGTCAGCCTCACTAATAGGCTGACCTTTTCTACGTCTTAGGACCGACATGAAAATCAAGCTTAAGCTCGTTAAGAAAGAAAGCGGAGAAGGATAAAATGAAATCATAGAAGGAGGAAACGACGATGAAAAAATTTGGGTTACTTTTAGCAGGAGGAATTGCAAGCCTGGTGCTGTTGGCTACAATTGGACCATTAGTGGGGCTTGCAGTATGTTTGGTAGTTCTTTACTTTATCGTAAGACAGTTCCTGAAAGCAGAAACAAAAATGGCAAAGGTAGGTTTTGCTGTACTTGGAATCTTCGTCCTGCTGGCCACCCTTCATAATCTGCCTGCCTTAATTGGCGTTGCAGCAGCAGCAGTTCTCTATTTTATCTTTAAAAAATGGAATGGGGCGAAATCTCCTTTTAAAAAAGATCACCATGATCCATTTATTAATTTTGAAAAACAATGGAATGAATTAAAACATTAATAATCAAAAAGGTAAAAATATAATGAATAGTAAAAAAGGAGAGGTATAACAATGACAAAACTGTTTACAAGAATAAAGGATATGATTAACGCCGATTTACATCAAGTACTTGATCAAAAGGAAAAACAAAACCCTATCTCAATGCTAAATCACTATCTTCGCCAGTGCGAGCAAGAAACAGACAAGGTAAAAACATTAATAGAACGCCAATATTCGTTACAGGAACAATTTTTAAAGGAATATCAGGAAGCACTTGAATTAACCGCGAAGAGAAAGCACCAAGCAGAGATTGCAGCAAATGCAGGGGAAACCTCTCTTCATGAATTTGCAGAAGCAGAGCACAGGCAGTTTGCAGATCGTGCCGAGTATTTAAGTAAAGCTTTGGAGCAAACGAAGACTCAGCTTGAGGAACTGGAAAGAAAATATACAGAAATGAAACATAAGTTAAAAGATATGCACATCCGCCGGTTGGAATTAATGGGACGTGAAAATGTAAACAGGGCCCAGCACCGAATGAACAAAGTGTTAGAAACCAACAATGCGTCGAATCAATCCTTCTCCCGGTTCAAGGAAATTGAAACCTATCTTGACCGTCTTGAGGATCAAGTAAACCGTTCCTATTACCGCAGTACAATCGACGGGCGGATTGCAGAACTAGAAAAAGAAATGAAAATCGCAGAAACCAAGTCCATTTAACTAGGAAACATGGTATCCTAAAAAAGGGCGTAATCTCTACGCCTTTTGACCATTTTTTTAAAAAAGGAGGGCCTCCCGGATGTTCAAAAATATGAAAAGTGATTATATTGGCTGGATTATTTTTATCGGCGGGATCGTTCTTCTGTTAGAAGTCCTATTTTTCAATCGGGGGCTTATTTTCTCTTTTATTTTCTCCTCAAGTATGATTTATGCAGGACGGAAGAGAAGAGCCAAAAAGAAAGGGAGATTCCTATTTTGGTTTGGTATTTTCTTTTTCTGTGCAAGCATCTTTAATATGATGACCTTCAAATTTCTTCTACTTGCAGTTTTACTTCACTTTTTTATTCAATATGTCACATCGAAGAAACAGCCTAGAAAGGTATCACCCATTTTGACTGAACCAAAAAAGCTCCTTGAAGAAGAAACGACTGTTCAATGTAAACCATTACTGGAAAACGTTCTTTTCGGACAGCAAAAAACTCCTGCAGAAGTCTATGAGTGGGATGATATTAACATCCAAGCAGGGGTTGGGGATACGATGATTGACCTTAGCTATACTGTTTTTCCTAAAGGGGAAACGGTTATCTTCATACGGAATATAATTGGAAATATTCATATATTAGTTCCATATGAAATGGAGGTTAGTATCCATCATTCCGTTCTTGCCGGGTCGACAACCATTTTTGACTTTAAGGATTCAAAAATTTTTAATAAAGTATACCATTTAAAAACACTTGAATATGAAAAGGCTGAGCAAAAAGTAAAAATCTTTACATCTTTCATCGTAGGAAATATCGAGGTGAGCCGGATATGAGTACGATAAAACGTCAAATGGTATGGTGTGCCGGTTTTTCCTTTTTGATTTCATGCCTATTATCGATTGCTTATTTTATTGTCTTTCCACTATCAAATTGGGCCGATATGTGGAATCGGCATTTTATGGATATCCCTATTGTTATATTTATACCAGCGTTCAGTATCGTCATTGGTCTTTTTATTGGTGTTATGTCGGGACTCTTTTGGAAAAAGCAGTTACAGTTTGTTGATGAAGCACTGCACGGGCTTGAAGAAGGCAAGCAGATGGAAAGGGCAGATATACCGGCATTAGATGAAATTCAATCGATAGCAACACGAATCACAAAAATAAGTAAACAAATTTCGGAACAAGCAAAGCGTTCGCAGCGCCTGGCAACAGAAAAAGTAGAAAAACAGGAACCAAGGATTCAAGAAATCATCTCTCAGGAAAGAAATCGCCTTGCTCGTGAATTACATGACTCTGTAAGCCAGCAGCTCTTTGCGGCTTCGATGATGATGTCAGCCATAAATGAAACAAAAGCACAATCTGATGACCGTGAGTCGAAACAACTCAAAATGGTTGAAGCTATGATCCACCAGTCACAGCTTGAAATGCGGGCTCTTCTTCTTCATTTACGCCCTGTCGCCCTAAAAAATAAGTCGCTGCAGGAGGGTATTGAAGAATTGCTTACCGAATTGTCTCAAAAAGTATCAATGAACATAAATTGGAAAATTGAAAGCTTTCCATTGGAAAAAGGGGTCGAAGATCACCTATTTAGAATCCTGCAAGAATCTGTATCGAATACGCTCAGACATGCGAAAGCGACAAG
>JAUZQA010000048.1 GCA_030705665.1 Bacillota bacterium | reverse complement strand
GGCACCGCTACTGCAGGTGGAAAATAGGAAACGGCAATTACAGCACCTGCACTTATATTTCTCATTCCACATGTAAAAAGTAACGAAACGATGGTTCCCCGATCTTTTTTAAGTAGCTTCCCTGCTAAAAAAGAAAACACATAACCTGTAACAGCCACGAAAAACACAACTAACACAATTTCTGTCAGCTTTAAGTTAACATGTCGCAAATATGGAGCAACAACAGCACCATTCAACATGACAGTAATCCCTACGCATAATTTGGAAAAAGGCGCTAACGGAGTGCCCAAAACCTCTTTTGACTTCCCCCTCGTTAGTTGATTTAACAACATAGCTATGAGCGAAGGAATGACAACCATTCCAAACAATCCTTTCATCATTCCCCAAACATCCATTTCAATATTTTGGCCGACAATCAATGATAGTGTAAACGGAACAATGAATGGCGATAGCATGGTATCGATTAGAATGATCGATAATGTCAAAGCAATATTTCCTTTATAAATGGAAGCCCATATAAAACTAGTAATACCCGTTGGAATGAGCATCACCATAACCAAGCCAGTTATCGTATAGGAATCACCATTAAAAGTCAAATGTCCAACCCCAAGTGCCCAGAGCGGCATAACAACATGAAGCATGATAAGGGCAACAAAAATTGGAACGGGATGACTGACGGCTTCCTTAAACGATTTGAAGTTAGACCCCAAGCTCCCTACAAACGTCATAAATGCAAAAATATAAGGAATCAAATAGGCAAAATTTTTTAGATAGGATGCAAACAATACCCCCAGAACTACACTAGTCGGAGTAAGCAACGGCATTATTTTTTCAAGTCTCTTGTTGAGCTTTTGCAGCATGTCAGTTCTCTCCAAGTGATTATTTATTATATTTCTTCAATTGTATCTTTTTCACTAAAAAAATCAATTTATTATTCTTCCCCCGGTGCATCAAAAAAACTGTTAGTTTTTCTAACAACAACTCTGACAGATGTTAGAAAATACATTATTCTATGTACAAAATACGATACCAAATTTGGAAGGAGTGGTTAAGTATGTATCGAAAGGATGAAATCAGTTTAGCCAAAAAAATTGTTCGTCTCGATTTATTACGAGAGGAATTATATGAAGAATTACTAAAAACTCTTGGCTCCCGTGCTCCTGAGCTTTTACGAAGAATTCAAAATTCTTGATAAAGGGGTGTAATTCATGTCAACACATTTACGTACTGCTCTAAAGCATTTGAAGCAGTTTTATATAAAAAAAATTATTGATGCAAACCTTCAGCGAGAGACCCCCCAGGAATTAAAAAAACTAACCGTCAGTGAACTTGCAGTGATCTATAAACAATCCGTTACAACTCCAGAGAATGACCCAAAAATGTCCCTAAATCAAAAATAAATAAGTCAAAACATTTCCAAAAACCATAATTATGTGAGAGAATATAACACATCATGTTAATAAAATATAACATCATTACAATCGTAAACCTGGTGGTGATTGCTAAAAATGGGAAGTGAAACATCTTACAAGGACAAAAAAGTAATTACAATAGGCATCGTCAGAGAACTTACTGGCCTATCCGAAAGGCAAATACGTTATTATGAAGAAAGGAAACTCATTTTCCCCGAAAGATCGCCCGGCGGCAGCCGAAAATACTCCTTTACAGACGTTGAATTACTAATGGATATCGCCAATAAAATTGAAGATGGTATACAAACACATGAAATTAGACGTGAAATGGTACGTGAAAAGAAAAAACGTGACGAGCAAGAGGTTCGCCGCCAAATGATTCAAGGTCAGATAAACGCCCAATTCGGTGTGCGCAAAAGATAACTCCCCTAAACTCTTATACTCCAAAACCCTAAAACACCTTCACCCACCTGTAGTGAAGGTGTTTTTTCGCCCACCGTTCCAAAAACCATGTCAGGTAATCTTACATACTTATAGAATCCCAATGATAAAAATGTAAAAATACAACTATCAACAATGTAATAAAAATTGACATAGTCTTTTGAAGGAGGAGTAAGAATGAATACTACATTTCTAATGAATAGTCTCTGGACAATGGTAGGTGCAGTTCTTGTCATTTTAATGATTGGTGGTTTTATCCTACTTGAAACCGGATCTACCAGAATGAAAAATGCCGGGCATATTGCCGGTAAAACGATTCTAACATTTTCGATCAGCTCGCTCATCTTTTGGGCCGTAGGATATGCTTTAGCTTTTGGCGATGGAAATTCATTAAATTCAATAATTGGATTATCTCATTTCTTTTATTCAGGCTATGATATAAAAGGATTATCACTTTCAGGGTCCGTTTTCTTTATGTTCCAGCTCGCTTTTGCAGGTATCTCTTTAACCATCGCTTTTGGTGGTTTTGCAGAACGTGCTAAATTAAGTGCATACCTCGTATTCGCGGTACTATTTTCCATCATCGTCTATCCTCCAATCGCACATTGGATTTGGGGCGGCGGCTGGCTGGCCCAACACGGAAAACAAGACTTTGCCGGTTCAACGGTTGTCCATCTAACCGGGGCAGCGGCAGCACTTGCGGCAACGATTCTGTTGAAACCTCGTATTGGCAAGTTTAATAAAGATGGTTCAGCAAACAGCATCGAAGGGCACAACCAGGTTTTCACAGCATTAAGTGTACTTCTTTTATGGGTAGGCTGGTTTGGTTTTAATGCCGGAAGTACATTAGGCGTTGACAAAGGCTTTTTTGGATATGTTGCTCTCAATACTAACCTCGGTGCTGCTGCCGGTACTGTTGCGGCAATGATTATTTCTTGGATCGTCTTAGGAAAAGCAGATGTACCAATGATGTTAAACGGCGCTCTTGCAGGATTAGTTGCGATTACCGCATCCTGCGGCTTTGTAGCTCCATGGGCAGCAGTTGTAATTGGTTTCATTTCTGGAATTCTAGTATTCTATAGCATTCGCTTCTTTGAAAAAATTAAAATTGATGATCCGATTGCAGCCTTGTCTGTACACGGTACCGCAGGGATTTGGGGAACTTTATCAAATGGATTTTTTGCAACAAAAGAATTAGCAACTATCGGCCGTCCTGGTTTATTCTACGGAGGAGGCTGGCACCAGCTTGGCGTTCAAGCAATGGGAGTTATTACATGCGGTCTCTTCGCATTTGTTGCCTCATTCATCCTCCTCTATGCAATGAAAGCCGCCATGAAAGGACTTCGTGTTTCAGAAGAAGAAGAAATTATCGGCTTGGATATAAGTGAACACGGAAGCTACGGATATCCAGAATTATTAAAGCATAAAGAAAACTCGCCGATTGGCGAGCCCTTAAGAGCAAAAACAGAGGCATAGTCATATAAATGGCGGTCATTTTGAAAAGGTGACCGCTATCCACTTTTTGATTTATGGAAGGGCGGGAACCCGATGGGGATTGGCTCCTACGAAGACATTAAAAAATATCGAGATCTCAAAATGAATGATTATCTTCATGACCATTTCCTGCTAAATCAATTCCACGATGAAATCATGATGCAAGTAGTGTGGATCTCTCTTAAAAAATTAGAAACAGAAATGGGCCCCATCCCTTCCCCCTTTTCTTTTTTTGTCATGGGAAGTGCAGGTCGCTTTGAACAAGGTATTTGGAGCGATCAAGACCACGGAATTATATATGAAGAAAAGGACCAACGTACCAAAAAATATTTTTTACACTTAGGAAGTGAAATCTCTAAAGGACTGAATCAGGCAGGTTATCAATATTGTCATGGTGATGTCATGGCCAGTAATCCCTCATGGTGTAAGTCCCTTTTGGAATGGCAGCAGCAAATCAGCGACTGGGCCGAAGAAAAGAGCTGGGAATCGATTCGCAATTTACTGATCCTTACTGACAGCCGAACCTTATACGGCGAAAAGCAATATATACACAAATTGAAACAGTTTTCCTTTATGACTGTTCATAACAACAAACTTCTCCCACAAATCTACAATAATACGCTTTATTTCAAAAAAGGAATTGGCGTTTTAGGACAATTTCTAGCCGAAACACATGGTAACTTTAGCGGACAGCTTAATTTGAAGGAAACTGCCTTTATCCCTTTTGTTAATTCGGTACGTTTTTTAGCAATCAAAGAAAAAATGTTCGAGACCTCTACTCTATCGAGAATCAACCAGCTTCCAGATGAAATTTTTTCAAAAGAAGAAAAAGAAGCATATCGACATCATTTTTCAAAGCTATTAAAGTACCGCCTATTATATGGTAATCATTCAGACTATGAAGCAAGTCATTATTTAAACATCGCAAAATTATCCAAAGTGCAGAGGAAAGAAATAAAAGAAATAATTAAAAGCGCTGTTTCTCTTTGTTATCAGCTAAGAAGGTTAGTAGAAAAGGATGGGTATAATGGGGGCGAATGAGTTGTTCCAATTTTTCAAAGATATGTCAGGAAAATTTAATTCAAAAATTTATGCAGGAATTCACGGTCAATCAACCCCCCAGCACATTTCCTTTCTGCGTCAGCTTCAAAAAGAATTACGAGAAAAAAACAGCCTCGACACTCCTCTTGAAACGTTAAAGGTAGTTGTTTTTGATTTGGAAACAACAGGTTTCTTCCCCGAAAAAGGCGATCAAGCCATCTCAATTGGAGCAATCAAGATGTGTGGGACAACAATTGAGGAGGAATACAACTCATCCTTTTATTCCTTGATTAAATCTGATAAACCAATACCCCCGGAAATTTCTACGTTGACCAATATTTACGACGACGAGTTAGCCTCAGCTCCCACAGCGTCTGAGGTCCTGATGAAGTTTTATAAGTTTATAGATGGCAGAGTTCTTGTTGCCCATCATTCCAATCACGAAAAAAGCTTTATGCAAAAAATGACATGGGATCTATGGCGAACTCGATTTGATCACCGCCTGATCGATACTTCTTTTCTAATAGGGTTATTCACTCCAGTCATTAAGCCATTAACCTTAGATGAAGTATGTATGAAATACGACGTGGAAATAAAAGATCGGCATCATGCACTTGGTGATGCGAAAATGACGGCAAGGGTATGGAGCATCCTATTAAAAATGGCACAGGAAATGGGAATTGAAAATTTAAGAGAAGTATACGAAAGAATCGCTAAGAAGTAATCTACAACGATAAAAAACTATATAAAAAAAATAAAATATCGGTTTTTTTACTTTTGATTATTTTAAAAGACACGATTATATCGTTGATAAATAGAGTGTTTGTCCCACCTTTTTCCAGAACCCCAAAAAGAAAATAAATGATTTCGAAAAATTTTTTATTTTTGAATTTTCCTTGTTATAGCAATATTGTAAACGCTATCAGTTAGTTCGAGTGTTTTGAATTGTCAGATATTAATGTTGACCACTTTACTGAATGGAGGTATGATTATCGCAAATAAACCATTTATTTTTTGAAGACTATCTATTTAAGGGCCTTCAATTTACTACCAAATTTAGTCGAATAAATATAATGAGTAACAGCATGGGTGATTGTTTTACGTTTGACAACAACCACCTTTTTGAAATAGGAGGCAGCCGTAAAATGAGAAGCGATATGATTAAGAAGGGCTTCGACCGTGCCCCGCATCGCAGTCTATTATATGCAGCAGGGGTTAAAACAAGTGACCTGGATAAACCGTTTATCGGCGTTTGTAATTCATATATTGATATTATCCCTGGGCACAAACATCTTAATATATTTGGAGAAATAGTCAAAGAAGCAATCCGTGAAGCTGGCGGGGTTCCGTTTGAATTCAACACAATTGGTGTTGACGACGGAATCGCTATGGGGCATATCGGAATGCGCTATTCTCTTCCAAGCCGTGAAATTATTGCCGACAGTGCTGAAACGGTTATTAATGCCCATTGGTTTGATGGTGTATTTTACATCCCAAACTGTGACAAAATTACTCCAGGGATGTTAATGGCAGCAGCCAGAACAAATGTCCCTTCCGTATTCGTATCAGGAGGTCCTATGGAGGCCGGTGTTTCCTCAAGCGGAAAAAACCTATCCCTGACATCTGTATTTGAAGGTGTCGGTGCTTTCCATAACGGTACAATTAACGAGCAAGAGCTATTCGAACTTGAATCAAAAGCATGTCCTACTTGTGGATCATGTTCTGGAATGTTTACTGCCAACTCTATGAACTGTCTAATGGAAGTTTTGGGAATGACTGTCCCAGGCAACGGAACAATCGTTGCTACTTCTGATGAAAGACATCAATTAATTCGTCAGGCAGTCAAACATTTAATGGAACTTATCAAAAAAGATATAAAACCTCGCGATATCCTGACAAGAGAAGCATTCGATAATGCATTCGCTCTTGATATGGCAATGGGCGGTTCAACAAATACAGTTCTGCATACATTAGCAGTCGCACACGAAGCTGGTATTGAGTACGATTTACACGAAATCAACAAAATTGCTGAAAAGGTTCCATATCTGGCAAAAATTATGCCTGCATCCGATGTTTCGATGAATGATGTTCACAATGCCGGAGGAGTCAGTGCTATTCTTAATGAATTATGCCAGATTGAGGGCTTAATGAATAGAGATTGTATTACCATAACAGGCAAAACCCTTGCTGAAAATGTTAAAGATGCAAAAATTTTAAATGAAAAAGTCATACGACCAAGAACAAACCCATATAGTCCTGTAGGCGGGTTATCAATTCTTTACGGGAATATTGCACCTGATGGCGGTGTCATTAAAGTTGGAGCTGTTGACCCATCGATTAAAAAGTTTCTTGGAGATGCAATTGTGTTTGAATCACAGGACGAGGCACAAGAAGCTATTAATAATGGAACCGTTCAGTCTGGTCATGTTGTTGTTATTCGCTATGAAGGTCCTAAAGGTGGTCCTGGAATGCCGGAAATGCTTGCGCCTACCTCCGCCATTGCTGGCCGTGGCTTAGATAAGGAAGTTGCCTTAATAACAGACGGACGTTTTTCCGGAGCTAGCCGTGGTATTTCAATCGGACATATTTCACCTGAAGCAGCCGAAGGCGGCCCAATTGCCCTTGTTCAAAACGGTGATCAAATTTTAATCGATCTGCAAGAACGTTCGATTGAACTCTTGGTTGATGAAGAAGTTCTTAATGAACGCCGCAGTTCTTGGGTAAAACCCGCACCAAAAATTACATCTGGGTATCTTGCAAAATATGCAAAACTTGTAACTTCAGCCAATACTGGCGGGGTCATGAAAATTTAATTGAAATATCTGTTTACAAATTCACAATTAACTGATAACATTGAAAAATAAATTTTCAAAAAAATTAAATTATCAATAAATCGATGACGGGAATAAAGGAATAAGAATATGTATTTACAGAGAGTCGAGGTTGCTGGAAGCTCGGCAGTACAACTTATTCTGACATCATCCCTGAGTGTTGGGCTGAACGGATTTTATCCTACTAAGTTCAATCAGGTGGACGCATGCGACACCTGTTACAAAAAGAAGCGTATTGATTTTTAGATCGCTTCGTAAGGCAGTATTCGTGAGGATACTGTAAAAATCGGGTGGTACCGTGAAAAGCAAAGGCCTTTTCTCCCCGCTTATTCTGCTAAAGAGGCAGTTTATTCGGAGAGATTTGGTCTTTTTCTTTTGTAAAAAAGTCAGCTCATTCATTTTTGGATAAAAGCCAGCATTTTGTTAAAAGACACAGCCGCCAGCTGAGTTTTTCAAATATTTAAACATATTAAGGAGGGATCACTTCGTGAAAGTAGAAGCTAAACCGGATTACAAGACTAACGCAGCTCCAAAGACAGGTGCAGATCTTCTCATTGATTTATTGATAAATGAAGGTGTAGACATGTTATTTGGGTATCCAGGAGGTGCGGTCCTACCAATCTATGATGCTATCTATAAAGCAAAAGGTAAGATCGAACACGTTCTCTTCCGCCACGAGCAGGGTTCCATACATGCAGCTGAAGGCTATGCACGTATTACCGGAAAACCTGGGGTCGTTATCGCTACCTCTGGACCTGGTGCTACCAATCTGGTAACTGGAATCGCTGATGCAATGATGGATTCTTTACCACTTGTCATTTTTACTGGCCAGGTTGGTCAAAGTGTAATTGGAACAGATGCCTTTCAGGAAGCAGATATCGTTGGTATAACTACACCAATTACAAAGCACAATTACCAAGTTCAATCCATTGCAGATTTACCTAGAATTGTAAAAGAGGCTTTTCACATTGCTTCTACCGGTCGCCCAGGACCTGTATTAGTGGATGTTCCAAAAAATATTTCAGCGGGTGTATTACCTGGTGAACCTAGTGACGGCGAATTTAGTCTTCCTGGCTACCAGCCAACAACAAAACCGAATCCGCTCCAAATTAAGAAGCTAGCAGAGGCTTTAGGAAATGCAAGAAAGCCAGTCATTCTTGCCGGCGCAGGAATCCTGCACGCAAAAGCTTCTACAGAACTGGCGGAATTAGTCGAAAAGCATAAACTTCCGGTGGCAACAACACTTCTAGGATTAGGAAGTTTTCCTGGAAACCATCCTCTTTCATTAGGGATGGCTGGTATGCACGGAACCTATGCTGCGAATATGGCACTTTATGAATCCGATCTATTGATAAACATCGGGGCCAGATTTGATGATCGCCTGACAGGAAATCTTAAGCATTTCGCACCAAATGCCAAAGTAGCACACATTGACATTGATCCTGCGGAGATCGGGAAAAACGTTGCTACCCAAATCCCGATTGTAGCCGATGCCAAAGAAGCGTTAAAAGAATTGAATAAATACGCTGACAAGTCGCCGGATCATCTTGAATGGCTGGAAGCTCTTGATAAGAATAAGGAACAATTCCCACTATGGTATCAGGAACAACAAGAAGCGATTTGTCCACAATGGTTAATTCAAGCAGTCCACAAGGTTACAGATGGCAATGCAATCGTAACTACGGACGTTGGCCAGCATCAAATGTGGGCAGCCCAATACTACTCTTTCACAAAACCAAATCGCTGGGTAACATCTGGCGGACTGGGAACAATGGGATTTGGCTTCCCTGCAGCCATTGGGGCACAATTTGCTGCACCAGATAATCAGGTAGTCGCCATTGTCGGTGATGCAGGATTTCAAATGACCCTTCAAGAGCTATCGGTTGTTCAGGAAAGAAACCTACCAATTAAGATTATTATCGTCAATAACGGTGCTCTTGGGATGGTTCGGCAATGGCAGGAAAAATTCCATGGTGAACGCTATTCTGAATCTATTCTTTGCTCACAGCCTAATTTTGTGAAGCTTGCTGAAAGCTACTCAATTAAGGGATACAAGATTGAAAATAAGGAAGATCTTATTACCACACTTCCTGAAATCTTTGCATATGATGGCCCGGTCTTAGTTGATTGCCGTGTCCTTCCTATGGAAAATGTCTATCCAATGATTGCCCCTGGAGCAGGGCAGCATGAAATGATTGGGGTGAAACCATGAAACGCATCATAACTCTTACCGTTGAGGACCGAAGCGGTGTTTTAAACCGGGTTACCGGCCTGCTGCTAAGAAGGCAATTTAACATTGAGAGTATCTCCGTGGGTCCGACAGAGATCGTCGGTGTCTCAAAAATGACCTTAGTCGTTGAAGTGGAAGATGAACAAAAGCTAGAACAAGTAACAAAGCAATTGAATAAACAGATTGATGTTTTAAAGGTTTCTGACATTACTGATAAAGCAATTGTGGTAAGAGAGCTTGCTCTCATAAAAGTTGCTAGTAATCCACAGCTTCACAGAGAAATTAACGCAATTATTGAACCATTCCGCGCTTCCATAATAGATGTCAGCAAGGATAGCCTGGCAATTGAGGTTACTGGAAAGCCGGATAAAATTGAGGCGGTACTTGAGCTTCTCCGCCCTTATGGAATTAAAGAGATTTCAAGAACTGGCTTAACCGCATTTTTACGCGGGCAACAGCCGCAAACAAGTGAGTTACAAACCTTTTCTATATTAAAATAATCGAATTCGAGAGGATGGAAATTAATCATGGCAAAAGTACTTTATAATAGCGATATTCAAGAACAGGTTTTAGAAGGAAAGAAAATTGCAATCATTGGTTATGGATCTCAAGGTCATGCACATGCACTTAACCTAAAAGAAAGCGGCTTTGATGTTGTTGTTGGTTTAAGAGAAGGTAAATCATGGAACAAGGCTGTTGAAGACGGCGTAGAAGTTGTTTCTGTAGCTGACGCTACTGCTGCTGCAGACGTAATCATGATCCTTACTCCAGATGAACTTCAACCAAAGGTTTACAAAGAAAGCATTGAACCAAACTTAAAAGCTGGAAATGCTTTAGTATTCGCTCATGGCTTCAATATTCATTTCAACCAAATCGTGCCTCCAGCTGACGTTGACGTATTCTTAGTTGCACCAAAAGGCCCAGGACATCTTGTTCGCAGAACTTATACAGAAGGCGGCGGAGTTCCAGCTTTATATGCTATTTATCAAGATTACACTGGTCAAGCGAAAGACATTGCTCTTGCTTATGCTAAAGGTATTGGCGCAGGCCGTGCTGGTATTCTTCAAACTAGCTTCCAAGAAGAAACAGAAACTGACCTTTTCGGAGAGCAAGCAGTTCTTTGCGGCGGTTTAACCAGCCTTATTAAAGCAGGTTTTGAAACATTAGTTGAAGCTGGCTACCAGCCTGAAATTGCTTACTTCGAGTGCTTGCATGAAATTAAGTTGATCGTTGACCTTATTTACGAAGGTGGATTTGAAAACATGCGTTATTCCATCTCTGATACAGCACAATGGGGCGATTTCGTATCAGGACCACGCGTTGTGAACGAAGATACAAAAGCACGCATGAAGGATGTTTTAACAGATATTCAAACTGGCGTATTTGCTAAAGGCTGGATTTTGGAAAACCAAGTTGGACGTCCACAATTCACAGCAGTTAATCGTAGTGAAAATAACCACCAAATCGAAGTAGTTGGCCGTGAGCTTCGTAAATTAATGCCATTTATCAAGCAATCTGTATCGTCCAAGAAAGAAGTGGTGGTTAATGGTCCAAAAAATTAACATCTTTGATACAACGCTTCGCGATGGTGAACAATCACCCGGGGTAAACTTGAACCAACTAGAAAAACTTGAAATCGCAAAGCAATTAGAACGCTTTGGGGTAGATATACTGGAGGCCGGTTTTCCGGCTTCCTCCCAAGGTGATTTTGAAGCAGTACGAGCGATTGCTCGTTCGATTAAAAATGCATCGGTAGCAGGTATGGCTCGTGCGGTACAGTCCGAAATTGATATTACTTGGGATGCCTTAAAAGAGGCACAAGAGCCCAGGCTTCACATTGTTCTAGCAACCTCCCCTATTCATATGCAATACAAGCTGAATAAAACAGCGGAGGAAGTTATCGAATTAGCAGTGAACATGGTGTCCCACGCCGCTAAAAAGTTTCCGCATATTGAGTGGACTGCAGAAGATGCTTCCCGATCAGATCTGGACTTTCTTGTTAGAATAATTGAAAAAGTGATAGATGCAGGAGCAACTGTCATCATGCTTCCTGATACAGTCGGGTACACCACACCAGAAGAGTATGGCCACATGTTCCGTTATGTTAAAGAAAATGTTCGGAATATTCACAAAGTAGCTTTGTCCGCACATTGCCATAATGATTTGGGCTTGGCGGTAGCCAATACACTCTCAGCAATCCAAAACGGTGCTACCCAAGTAGAAGGAACCATAAATGGAATTGGTGAACGAGCCGGCAATATGTCGCTTGAGGAATTTGCCGTTGCCTTAAACATCCGCAAGGATAAGTTCCCGTTTACAAACAATCTTGTATTAAGTGAAATTAAGCGTACAAGTGACCTTGTCAGCAAATTTACCGGAATGGTTGTTGCCCCTAACAAAGCCATTGTTGGCCGAAACGCCTTTTCACATGAATCCGGAATCCACCAGGATGGTATTTTGAAACATGCTGCAACCTATGAAATTATCACTCCCGAATTGGTAGGAATTAAATCCAATCAGTTATATTTGGGAAAACATTCAGGTCGCCATGCTTTTAAAGATAAAATCATGCAAATGGGCTTTACCCTTTCAGATGAACAGCTGCTAGAAGCTTTCACCTCCTTTAAAAAGCTAACCGATTACAAGAAAGAAGTAACAGATGAAGATATCTTCACCATCTTAACTGACATTCAAACAAATGTTGTTGATGTTAAAAAATATGAACTTGTTGCATTCCAGGTTCACTCCGGATCCGCCAATCTCCCTACTGCAACGGTTGCTCTTACGAACCCTGAGGGTGAACGGATTGAAACGGCCCGCACTGGGCGCAAAGGAAGTGTCGAGGCGCTGTTCAACACAATGGAGGCATTAGTTAAGGAAGAAATCCATGTTACCACCTTTAATCTTAGGTCCATTGGCCAAGGACGTGATGCTCTGGTTGAGAACCACGTAGAAATGACTGTCAACGGGGTTGCCGTAAGCGGTCGAGCTACATCTCAAGACCTGCTGGAGGCATCAGCAAAGGCATTCCTTAACGCAGTGAATCGTTTCTTTTTTAATCAAAGTCAGCTGCAAAAAGCAAATACATTATATTAAACATTCTTAAAGGGAGGTTAATTTAAATGGAAAAACATATTGTATTACTTCCAGGTGATGGCATCGGCCAAGAAGTTATTAATTCTGCAAAGGAAGTATTAGAAGCAATCGCTGAAGAATTTCATCATTCTTTCAGCTTTGAGCAGCAGGAAATTGGTGGAACTGCTATTGACTTATATGGCACTCCCCTTCCGGAATCAACTGTAGAAGCTGCCAAAAAGGCAGATGCGGTTCTATTAGGTGCAGTTGGAGGACCAAAATGGGATAACAATCCTTCCCATTTACGCCCTGAAAGAGGATTGCTGGGAATTCGGAAAGCACTTGATCTTTTTGCAAACTTAAGACCTGTT
>JAUZQA010000479.1 GCA_030705665.1 Bacillota bacterium | reverse complement strand
TTACGAAGCCATCTTTTTCAAAAACTACAGAACTTACCGGTCGCCTTCTTTGATACAAGGACACACGGAGAATTGATGAGCAGGCTATCAAACGATATTGATAACGTCAGCAGTACGGTCTCACAATCAACCACCCAGCTAATGTCAGGTGTGATTACGCTAGTAGGTTCTTTCATCATGATGCTGGTACTAAGCCCAATTCTTACCGTTGCCAGTTTAATTACGGTTCCGCTCGTGTTTTTGTTGACGAAAACGATTGCCCGAAAAACAGGTGTCTTGTTTAAAAACCAGCAGGTACAGCTTGGAAAATTGAACGGCCATATCGAGGAAACCATTTCAGGTTTACAGGTTGTCAAAGCATTTAATCATGAGGAAAAGGCAATTGAAGAATTTGAAACGGTGAATAAGGAACTGCGTGAGGTCGGCCTTAAGGCGCAAATCTGGTCTGGGTTCCTGATGCCAATTATGAACGTTATTAATAATCTTGGCTTTGCCGTCGTAGCAGTGGTCGGCGGTATTCTTGCTGTTAAAAGCATCATTACCGTTGGAATCATTGCTAGTTTTCTCACTTATTCCCGTCAATTTGGCAGGCCATTAAATGACATGGCCAATATTTTTAACATTTTGCAGTCCGGCGTTGCTGGGGCTGAGCGTGTGTTTGAAATTATCGATGAACAAGAAGAACCTGCTGATGTTTCAGGTGCAGTGCGGTTAGAAAGTCCAAAGGGCCATGTTGTGTTTGAAAATGTCAGCTTTGGATACCGTCCCGATGTACCGATTTTGAAAAATGTCAGCTTTGAGGCAAGTCCTGGATCAAGTACGGCGTTAGTAGGGCCGACAGGAGCAGGAAAAACGACGATTGTGAACCTGTTGACGAGGTTTTATGACGTAACAGATGGACGGGCGCTGATTGACGGCAGGGATATTCGGGAATATACAAGGGACAGCCTAAGGAGAAGCTTTGGCTTCGTCCTCCAGGATACGTATTTGTTTTCGGGAACAATTAAGGAAAATATTAAATACGGTAAACCTGAAGCAACCGATGACGAAGTGGTGGCCGCTTCAAGGATGGCGAATGCTGATGTGTTTATCAACAGGCTTCCCAATGGCTACGATACGATGCTGTCAGAGAATGGCGGTAATCTAAGTCAGGGGCAGCGTCAGCTTTTAGCGATTGCCCGTGTCATTCTTGCTAAGCCTGCCCTGCTCATATTGGATGAAGCGACAAGCAGCATTGATACAAGGACAGAGCTTCATATCCAGGATGCCCTCTTGTCGATCATGAAGGAGCGCACGACTTTTATCATCGCACACCGTCTCAACACGATTCGTGACGCTGATACGATTATGGTGATTGACCAGGGTCAAATTATTGAAAAAGGAAGCCATGATGAACTAATAGCTCAGCGTGGAAGATACTACAATATGTTTTTTAATCAATTTAAGAATGTCGAAGGGGCATTGGATTAATCAAAAAAACCGCGCAGAAAGCATGCGCGGCTTAATGTTATTTAATCTGAATGAAAACAAATAATAATGCGTTACTAGTTGGATTGCCTTGCTTTTCAATTCCTACATTTTGCACAATAACGGTCATTTTGGTCCGAGCATTTTCCGTTGTAAAAGTTGCTTCTTTTACGGATATTTGACCTTTCATTGATTGATAGCTGGAAAACCTATTAAAAATCTCTTGGGTGCTAAAACTAATAAGTTTCTGATTATTCGCTCCAACTAAGTTAAGATCAATATGGCCGTTTGCAAATGCCCGCTGTAGGGTGTACGTTGCTCCTCTTTTTTCAATCACACAAATTGTCCCTTCGCTCCCTTTGTCTAACGAATTAATTTCAGTTTGGACAAGGGTATCAAAGCCGCTTATCGGGATCGGGACAGATTGTTTAAGTCCTAGGTAGACTGATTGATCAAGACTTCCCTGGCCTTGGTAGTATTCTTTAAAGCCAAAAGTCCGATAAAAGTCAGTATCCGCGTTAAATTTTTGGGGCAGCCATTTAATATTTTTGGTATATTCCATTCTGTTTAAATAATAGACCGCATTGGTGATAGTCTTTTTATCGTTATTGGAAATGGAACCATTGGGCTTAATTTGATTATCTTTAAGCATATGATTCTTCTCAAGCACATTTTTGAGGGTCTGGGTCTGGCTGCTGCGGCTGATGGTGAATGCATCAACTGGGGGCACAATCGATACTGTCGCAAAAACAATTAATAATGCCGCGATCACGCCGTTTTTTCGTATAGGCAGGAAACTCAATAATACCCCTGCTGCTGCAGCATAAAAGCCAAACAAGATTACATAATAGCGGGTGTGTGTGATCCCTGTATCAGCTGAATTTAAGATGGAGGCTGTAATCTGAAAAAGGACAATGGGCACAAGGATTTTAGGGAATATCTTTCTAAAAAGGACCGTAAACTTATTTTCGATTTCACTGGCCAGTATATAGACTAAAATAACAGCAATTGCATAAGAAACAAGCATCGGTTCTAGCAAGTTATCGCTCCAAAACGTACCGTTGATATTTTTAATAATATAAATGACTAAGATCAAAGTGAACACAGCTACTAATGGGATAATAATGTAGGAGATTAGAATTTGTAAAAATTTCGGACACTTCGAAACAGTGTTGACCTTTTCTATTTGCTGTGTATTTTCAAGATTTTTTGCTCCTGGATATTCTGGTATGAGTGATAGGAAATACATCGGTGCGAAAAGGACGAAGATCAGATTTGCCATGTGCGGGTAAGCCCTGTAATTCACTGCAAAAATCAACAGGTTTATGGCTGTGAGAATGATGCTGATGCCTGCAAAAATGACACCAGAAAAAAATATGCTATTAAAAAAAGATTTGAAGGCAATCATAAAACTCTTATTAAAGTTAACTTTACTTTTAATGACTGGAACCCAAATGAAGGCAATTAATAGGGCAAACAAGGCAACGGCTGTTCTAATTTCAATTTCCATACTTAACTTTGGTGCCGGTCTAATGATGAGTCCGTAGCATGCTGTCAGCAAGACAACCAAACCCATTAAAGTGAAACGGGAAGAAACTTTAGAAAAAAACCGTTCATAGGCAACCTGAGAAACGGCGCTAAGAAAGGCACCAATCAAAAAGGTTAACAATAGTTTAGAAATACTCTTTTCGGTATTGATATCATAAGCGTTGATGATCGCCGCTGCCAAGAGATAAACTGTCGTTAACGGGAAACGGGTGACTGCATCAGTTAATCCAGTGACCCTGTCTTTCAGCATCTTGATCCATCTCATCCTCTCCAACCCCCTTCTTTTTAAATGTTTAAAAATTCAAATAATTATTATGATAATGAGTCCTGCTTACTTTAAGCATACCACCTGGAAAAGTTGATGTCGATTTAATCCTATAGTCATGAAAAAGACGTATGCCCCCTTTGGCATACGTCTTTTCCCTCTATTCAATTATAATCCGGTATTGGCCTTAACAAGTATTTCATCAAATTTCTTCTCATCAACCTTTTTGCTAGAAAGCACGGTTCCGAG
>JAUZQA010000478.1 GCA_030705665.1 Bacillota bacterium | reverse complement strand
CTGATCTACTCTGGATTTTGTGTAGTAAATATACTAGTTAACATAACATTATTATGGAGATTTAATCCTTATCCTTTTCAATTACATTTTGTTGTTTGTCTGTTCACGATAAATTTTTTATTAAAGCAAAAAACACAATAATCTGTGTTTTTTGCCTTAATCTATACAATTATATTTTCTTTTTCTCGGTTAAATTTTTTTCAAAACCACAGCATTCACTAATTTCCACTCCGAGTGATCTAAAATCCAAGTTGATTCCACATACCCTATGGTGTCGGTCTCTGTAACACCAGTTATTTTTTGTGTTCCTTTCAAACCCATTTGATACCCAATTTGAACCGGTTTTAGACTGTTATAGTCATTTACCATGAGTTCTGTAGGTTCATTTAACTTTCCGTTATAAAAAACCCCCAATTTTTCATAGTATTTTTTTCGATTCTTTAAATCAAATATATAGTTATTACCAGTTTTTCTTACTTTTATTTTCGCCTTGTATCCATTTAAAAAATGGCTTTCAAGTATTAGTGGATCCGGTAGATTAATATTTGACGGTATTAAATTTTTTACCGTGTATACAACCTGGTGCTCCATTTCCCCACTCTTGCTGTCACGTACACTTCCAAAGATATCCTTTATACCATCGTGATTGACATCCATATATTGAAGAATTGGATTGTAACCATCAGGTAAATGAATCATTGTGTGTGCCTTTTTTGAAGACGTAATTTGTATTACTAAGTTTCTATATTTTTCAGTGGCCATTTTGTAACCTGTTAAGACGATACTATCCTCTTTACCATCACCCGTAATATCCTCAGTATTCTTTGTAATGGTTACATTCTTTCCATTGCTAATTGTGGCTTGAACATTGATTTTCACTGTAAAGCATAAGGCCAATAATAAAATAAATACGAGAAGCAGTTTTTTCTTCATTCTTTTCCCTCCTCGGATTAGTTTTTTTATTATGCCCAATTGTGGGAAAAAGATGAAATTGTAAGGTGCTTTTTTATTTGACTTTTACACTCCCTTCACTACTCCTATGCAAAAAAACTGGACTAATTCATTTTGGAATTAGTCCAGTTTTTATAGACAAATGATTTTAATCTATCGTTGAAGATCTAGGAGGAGCTTCAACTTTCCAGATATTTGTTACTTTACCGCTATCATCCTCATCTAGGATGAACGATCCATTTGAGTAGCGATCACTATTTTTTAGGTCCGTAACAACCAAACTTTCTATTATCCCTTTTTCTGTCTGCAAATATACCACATCGCGTTCTACAGCAAGGATAAACCCAATGACCCGATGCGGATTTGCTTTCAGCTCTCGAAGAATTACAACTCCACGTTTTGCTCTGGAAGCTTTTTCAAATTCTTTTAATTTCATTTTTTTAACTGAACCACGTTGGGTTGCAATGACGATCGACTGTTTTAGTTCAGAGGCTAACACTTTACCGCCGACAACAAAATCGCCTTCCTTGAGGTTTATCCCTTTAACACCAGCAGCACGTGCTCCAACAAGACTTATTTCTTCTTCATTGAACCATAGAGCGTAACCGAAATGAGAAATTAAGAAAACGTCTTTGGTCCCATCCGTAAGGTGAACATCAATAACCTGATCATCATCTTTCAAATTAATACCGACCAATGGTTTTGAATATCGCTGAGCTTTGTAATGCTTAAGTTCTGTTTTCTTCACCATCCCATTACGAGTGACAAAGACCAGATATGCATCCATCTCAAAATCTTTTATACCCAGAACTTGAATAATATCCTCATCACGATCAATTGGAATTAGGTTAGTAACATGCTGCCCAATATCCTTCCAGCGAATATCTGGAAGCTCATGTACTGGACAATACAAGTAATTTCCTTTGTTTGTAAATAGAAGCACAACATCTTTTGTATTTAAATCCAATTGGGATATTAAACGATCTGAATCCTTCATTCCAAAATCTTGGCCATTCGAGGCAGCAAATGATCGTTGACTTGTCCGCTTCACATAGCCTTCTTTTGTAACAGTTACAATCACGTCCTCACTCGGAACCATTACTTCAAGATTGATTTTCAATTCTTCAATTTCCGCTTCAATTTTAGAACGTCGCTCATCAGCAAATCGTTTTTTTACTTCTTTTAATTCTTTTTTGATAACGGATAAAAGCTTTTTTTCACTATTTAAAATCGAGGTCCATTCCTCAATTTTTTTCTCCAACTCTTCTGCTTCATTTCTTAACGCAGTTATATCTGTATTCGTTAACCGATAAAGCTGCAAGGAAACAATTGCTTCTGCTTGCGGCTCGGTAAAAGCATATTTTTCTATTAAATTATCTTTTGCATCCCGCTTATCCTTTGAAGCTCGAATGGTAGCAATCACTTCATCGAGAATCGATAGTGCCTTCATCAATCCTTCGACAATATGCTGACGATCTTTTGCCTTTCTAAGATCAAATTCAGTTCTCCGAGTTACTACTTCTTTCTGGTGCCCAATATATGCATCAAGCAGTTCTCTAATCCCCAATGTTTTTGGCCGTTTATTGTAAATAGCCACCATATTAAAACTATATGGAACCTGAAGATCAGTATTTTTATAAAGATAATTAAGTACGCCTTCTGCATCGGCATCTTTTTTTAGTTCGATGACAACTCTCAAACCGGTACGGTCTGTCTCATCTCGGACCTCTGAAATCCCTTCAACTTTTCGGTCAATACGAAGTTCATCCATCTTTTTTACTAGATTCGCTTTATTAATTTCATAAGGAATTTCCGTTACAACAATTTGTTGCTTATTGCCGCGAAGCTCTTCAATTTCTGCTTTACTTCGGATGATGATTTTACCTTTTCCGGTTTCATATGCTTTCTTAATCCCATCAATCCCTTGAATGATTCCGCCGGTAGGAAAATCCGGACCTTTTATCACTGTCATTAGCTCGTCAACAGTAATATCAGGCTTTTCCATTTTCATGATCACACCGTCAATAACCTCACCAAGATGATGTGGTGGGATATCGGTAGCATAACCAGCGGAAATCCCTGTAGAGCCATTGACAAGCAGATTAGGAAACATAGCTGGAAAGACAGTTGGTTCCATTGCCGTGTCGTCAAAGTTTGGAATAAAATCTACTGTTTCTTTATCGATATCTCGAAGCAATTCAGCGGCAATGGATGAGAGTCGAGCTTCTGTATAACGCATTGCTGCTGGCGGGTCCCCATCCATACTACCATTGTTTCCATGCATTTCAACAAGGACATTCCGAACCTTCCAATCCTGGCTCATCCTGACCATTGCCTCATAAACCGAGGAATCTCCATGTGGATGGTAATTACCAATAACATTACCAACAGTTTTTGCTGATTTCCTAAATCCTTTTTCATGTGTATTTCCATCAACGTGCATCGCGAATAAAATTCTTCGCTGTACCGGCTTTAGCCCATCTCGCGCATCAGGGAGTGCACGTTCTTGAATAATATATTTACTATACCTTCCAAAACGGTCTCCAATCACATCTTCAAGGGGAAGATCACGGAATTTTTCAATACT
>JAUZQA010000477.1 GCA_030705665.1 Bacillota bacterium | reverse complement strand
TGATTTTTCAAATGGAATTGCGGTAAGCAAGGGATTTGATGAGGGGAAAGAGTCAGTGGCCAAGGCGGCTGAAAAAAAGGTAGAGAAGAAGGCTAAAATGGAGGATCCGGCTAATCCGAAGCCCGAAGTTGACTATAAAAAGCCAGAGGCGGAGAAAAGCGTGAATTCAGCGTCAAAAGCTGAGAACTCGGTAGAACCGAAATCAAAAGCGGTATCGGTGGAAGAGACTGACCAATCAACAGATGCTTCGGTTGATGAGAAGGATCAATCAAAAGCTTCATCTGTGGATGGGACAAATCAAACAAGAACTGCAACTGTAGAAAGGTCTGTTAAGAAAGCAGCTGCTGTGGTAAATCGCGCAGAGAAAGAAATACAATTGGAAGATTCACAAACAGAGGTAGCGGTCGATTTGCCGAAGAAAAAAGAGCAAAATCCAAAAGCTCCAGTATATACTTCACAAGACGAACAACCAATCAAAGTGAAATTTTTCATCGTAGAATTGTGGGATAAGATTTTTTAAAGCTTGGCTAATAAACGCCAAGCTTTTTTCTTTGCTTTTTGGCGTTCTATTTTTTCTATCAATTCATAGTAATAGAAAATAGAATCATACAAAAAATGGGGTGGACCAAATGATACGGCGGGCAAATGGTAAGGACTTAGCAGGCTTAAAGGATTTTCTCTTGAGGGCAGGACTTGGAACGGAAGGATTGACCGAGGAAACGGCAGAATATTTTTTGCTGCTTGAGGATGAAGACCAAACATGTCGGGGAACATTAGGAATTGAGCCTTACCAGGAGAATGGATTATTGCGCTCGCTGGTTGTGACACCAGGGCAAGTAGAAAACGATATCTTTTTGCTTTTTCAGCAAGCGTTTCTGCTGGCGAAGGAGGAAAAGCTCCAGCATTTATTTTTAGCGACAAAAAAGAGCGTGGCGGTGCCATTGTTTCAAATGCTGGGATTTGAAATCGTCGATAAAGGGGAACTCCCAGAGGAATTATCACAATCCGCTCACATTAACCAGATTTTAAATGTGGATAACTCGATATTTTTAAAATATTCCTTATAATTGTGGGTATATCCACAAAGTTATCCACTTTTTAAATAATGTTATTCACAATTTGTGGATAACACTTGTGTTTTTCTCAAGCTTCTTTTATACTTTCAAACGTACTTAAATGGAAAACTACTAGAAACTGCCTAGTTTCGGCAAATTTCGCAAGAGTGGTTTTGTTGGGGATAAAGGTGAAAAAAATGATAACAAACGTATGGAAAGTGGATAAGTGTGTGGATAACCTAGAAAATAATCCACAGATTATGGATGCAGCCCAAGTTTTAAGGCAAAATGAAGTGGTTGCATTGCCAACAGAGACCGTCTATGGCCTCGGCGGAAACGCGAAAAATGACGAAGCTGTGTCGAAAATTTTCGCAGCTAAGGGAAGGCCTGTGGATAATCCCTTGATTATTCACATTGCAGAACAAAATCAATTAAATGAGTTTGTCTTAGAGGTCCCTCGGAAAGCCTCAATATTAATGGAAAAGTTTTGGCCTGGGCCGTTGACGATTATTTTTAAAATAAAAGAAGGCATCCTTTCTGACAAAGCAACGGCAGGATTGGGTACGGTTGGCGTTCGCATGCCCGACCACCCTGTAGCCCTGGCCTTGTTAAAAGCTTGCGGTTTGCCGATTGCGGCGCCGAGTGCAAACAGTTCAGGAAAACCAAGCCCGACAACCGCCCAGCACGTGCTCGAGGATCTTGAAGGAAAAATTGCCGGCATCGTCGATGGCGGGGCGACTGGCGTTGGCGTTGAATCCACCGTGCTCGATTGTACGGAGGATATTCCCGTTATTTTAAGGCCGGGAGCCGTTACAAAGGAACAGCTTGAAGAGGCGGTTGGGGAGGTAAGGATTGACCGTGCCCTAACCGAAACCGATCTACAGCCGAAGGCACCGGGAATGAAATACCAGCATTACGCCCCAAATGCACCGCTTTATTTAGTAGCGGGAAGTCACGCGTTTCTCCAGAAGCTTGTGGAGGAAAAGCAGCAGGAGGGCATGCGTGTCGGCGTGCTGACAACTGAGGAATGTGTAAACGATTATCGAGCAGATGTGGTTTTAGCCTGCGGAACACGTGCTGAGCCAGAAACCGTTGCCGCGAGTCTTTACGGCGTGCTCCGCGATTTTAACCATGAAAAGGTCGATATTATTTTTAGTGAAATGTTTTCGAATAGCGGTGTGGGGCATGCGATCATGAATCGCCTGCAAAAGGCTGCCGGGAATAAATTGATTCAGGAATAACTTCTAAACCCTTTTGGACGTGCATATGCTGTACGGAGCAAGTCCAAGGGGGAACGGCGGAATGTCAGCATTAATGAGAGAGTTCCTGACGCTGTTAATCATGGCGTTTGCGTTAGGAATGGATGCATTTTCGATCGGGCTTGGCATGGGTATGTACAAGCTAAGACTAAGACAAATTTTTAAAATCGGATTAATCATCGGCTTCTTCCATGTGTGGATGCCGTTAGTCGGTATGGCAGCGGGCCACTTTTTATCTGAAAAATTTGGAGCGGTAGCAAGTTTTATTGGGGGGCTGTTACTAGTACTCCTCGGCTTGCAGATGATTTGGTCCAGCTTGAAAAAGGATGATGAAAAGATCATCACCCCTGTGGGCTTTGGGGTGCTTTTATTTGCCTTTAGTGTCAGTGTTGACAGCCTGTCTGTCGGCCTCACCCTAGGAATCTATCAAGCGAGAGCCATTATGGTTATTTTGTGTTTCGGGATTGCCGCAATGATCATGACCTGGAGCGGGCTCTTGTTAGGCAGGAAGGTCCAGGGCTGGCTTGGCGCCTATAGTGCGGCATTGGGCGGCAGCATCATGCTTGCGTTTGGGCTGAAACTTTTGCTTCCTTTTTAGCGGGGGGTTGGCGTTTGGCGAAATAATGCTTGGTTTCGGCGAAATAGTTGGCAGTTTCGGCGAAAAAAGCAGTGAAATCATAAAAGGGCGGTCCTTAAGCAGGAGCGCCCTCTACTTTATATAAGTAAATTTTCCAATAAGCCTGTTTGTCAGTGAAAACCTTTTGCAGTGTGAGCTGATTTTCCTGGGCATTCTCAATTGGCACCGATGAAAGCACATAATCACCGCCCATTTGCTTTAAGGCCTGTGTATTCAGGTCGAGGTGGTGGATGACCTTCTTCGTGTTTTTTGAAAAAAGATAATGCTCCCCTATTTCGCTGACATAAATATAGCACCGTCCGCCCCAATCATCAAAATAGCTTTTTAATGTTTTGCTTTTAGCCAGCTCCGGGGCGATAATATTTCGAAATTGATGCTTGTAGGACAATGGATAAAAGTTGTTATACGTATCAAGGGTATACATCCCGTTATATTGAGCAATCGCCGGGTGAAGAGCGATGCTGACAACTCGATAATCTTTCACTGGCTTGCCGATGAACTTTTTAATGTCATTAAACTCGTTAACAGCATAAAATTGCTCGAATGACGGTGAATCTTTATAATAAATTTGCTCATTTTGCGGAATCAATA
>JAUZQA010000476.1 GCA_030705665.1 Bacillota bacterium | reverse complement strand
CCTCATTTATGATTTTATTTTAAAATACTAGTTTAACATAATAAAAATAAAATATTATGTGAAAGTTCATAATATTATACCGCATTTTTACAGGAAGGAAAACCCTAATTTTCACTATGAAAAATGATTAAATTGCAAAAAATATTTAATCTCGCAAATAAATTATAATTCTTATTTAGATCCGTAGAATTTTACCTCGGGTTTTGTGTTTGATGATCAATTCAGTTACTATTTTCCTATTCTTTTTTTTGAATTTGGCTTGTCAGATTACTAGCAGCCATGTATGATAGAGTTGTTTTTTATCTATATCTACCAAAAAGGAGATCGATTATGGATTCTATGACAAACGATCCCTCATTTGCTCCCCGCTCAAAGCGAAAAAAGAAACACGGAATTTTTTGGAGGGTCTTTTGGAGCATTTTGATGGTTCTGCTCTTAGTTGGAGGAGGATGGCTATACGGTACGAATCAAGGTCTGCAATTCCGAAGAGAGCTTGTGGGTTCAGTTCTTGCAACGCAGCATGAAAAATATGTAAAATACGTTCGTTTTTTACTTTCAAAATCAGATTTCGACCAAATATATGCTGCCTGGGCACACCCTAAGGTAGAGCAATCACATGTCGGAAAAGAGAAACAAACGAAGCAAAATACTGCAGAAGCAGCTGGTTTAAAGTCATTTTCGGATTCTATTGTCGTCGATACAGTAAATACAGCAAATTATACAGCTAAGATTTTAGTAATTCCCGATCCTACGACCATACATGTTGTAACAACAAAGCTAACAAATCAAGGACAGCCACTCTCAGATCTGATTAAACAAAATCATGGAGTTGCCGGGATCAATGGCGGAGCATTTCTTGACCCGGGCGGAAATGGTTCTGGTGGTCAGATGTTAGGTATTGTAATCAGCAATGGAAAGATCATTTCAACACCTGGAGGGAATAACGTCAAGGCACTTGTTGGCGCATTTCGCAAAGATGGTGAATTTATTACCGGAAGTTATTCAGCCAATGAATTAATAAATCTTGATGTAAAAGAAGCAATTAGTTTTGGACCTCAACTCATTGTTGATGGGAAAAATCTAGTCTCACCTTCGGTATCTGGTGCCTGGGGCTGGGCGCCGCGAACAGTCCTTGGACAAACCAAAAATGGCCGTGTCGTTATGATCATTACAGATGGCCGCTTTTACTGGGATAAAACGCACCGTGGAGCATCTATGGGGGATATGGCCAGTCTCTTACAAAAATATGACGTTGTTAACGCAATTGCCATGGATGGCGGCGGCTCCACTACGATGATTAAAGATGATCAGCTTTTAATGAAGCCTGCCACAAATACCAGTGTTGGGATGCGCTATTTACCAGATGCTTGGGTCGTAATTCCCAACTAAGCATGTTCTTGTTCATTTATCTCAATTAAAATAGCAACAAAAAACACATCTTCTATGATTGGAAGATGTGTTTTTTTAAATTTAAGAGGATTTCATTTTAAGTAGATAAAAAATATTAAAAAAATATTGAATTAATAAACAACATGTAGTAGTATATGGAATAACAAAATCCGAAATATTAATAATTGTCTGTGAAAAGGAATTTGATTAACTTTTTCTTTTAGAGAGCCTGTGGCTGGTGAAAACAGGTAGAAAAATTAATCTGTCTCGCCTTGGAGACATTCTTCTGAAGTAGTAGTAGGAAGAACGGATTGCAAACCGTTAATTTTGTAAAAGTAATACCTTTACTTGCCGAGGCTGTCTTCCGTGAGGAAACAGCAATAGAGGGTGGTACCGCGATTTATTCGCCCCTCTGGTTTAGTAAAGGTATTTTTATATTTAAGGAGGTTTTTTCGATGGAAAACAGAGTTTATTTTTTTGATACAACATTAAGAGATGGTGAACAAACACCAGGAGTAAATTTAAATCAAGAAGAAAAGGTTGAAATTGCGTTAAGATTAGAAAGTCTTGGAATAGATGTTATTGAAGCTGGATTTGCGGCTGCCTCTCCTGGGGATGCACAAGCAGTTAGAGCGGTGGCGCAAGCTGTTAAAAAGCCTGTGGTTGTAAGCCTTGCTAGAGCAAACCAAGCGGATATTGATGCCGTTATTAAAGCAATCGGTGATATTGAAAATACAGGCATTCATATTTTCATCGCCACCTCCCCTCTTCACCGTGAAAAAAAATTAGGAATGACAAAAGAACAGGTTATTGCTAAAGCTGTCGAGAGCGTAGCATACGCATCCAAACATTTTAAACATATTGAATTCTCTTGTGAAGACGCAACTCGTACAGAGCTTGAATTTTTAAAAGAAATTTGTGAAAAGGTTATTGAAGTTGGTGCAACTGTTCTAAACCTGCCAGATACGGTGGGATACACAACACCTGAAGAGTATTCGAATTTATTTAAATATCTTCTGGAAAATACAAAAGGAATTGAGAATGTTCGCCTTAGCTGCCATTGCCATGATGATCTTGGGTTGGCGCTTAGCAACAGTATTGCCGCCATCCAGGCCGGAGCCCTGCAGGTTGAAGGCTGTGTAAACGGAATTGGTGAAAGAGCTGGAAACGTTGCCCTTGAAGAAGTAGCAGCTCTTTTGGAAGTTCGGAAACCATATTATCAAAAGGAAACAGGAATTAATTTAAAAGAAATTGCTAAAACAAGTAAACTTGTCAGCCGACTTACTGGTATTGCCATCCCGCCAAATAAAGCGGTAATTGGCGGCAATGCTTTTGCTCACTCGTCCGGAATTCATCAGGATGGTGTAATCAAGGATAAATCTACTTACGAGATCTTGAAGCCTGAAAGTGTCGGTTTTAATGAGACGAAATTAGTTTTAGGAAAGCTTTCCGGCAGAAATGCACTTAAAAAGCGCTACGAGGAGCTAGGATATGTAGTCAATGACGAGCAGCTAAATGAAATCTTTAAAAATTACAAAGATTTGACAGACCGGAAGAAAGAAATCTTTGACGAGGATATCATTGCCCTGCTAGAAACACAGCCTGCTAAGAGTGAGAGTGCTTCGTATAGCTTTAAAGATCTTAGCCTTCAAATTTTAGGAAATAACCAGTATCGGGCTTTTGTCCACATTGTTGGCAGTGACCTTTCCATTATCGAAGGTGAAGGCGAAGGAAACGGACCGATCGATGCCATTTATAAAGGAATTGATTCTGCACTTAACCTTGATGTTGAATTAATTGATTATAAAATTAATTCCATTTCCAAAGGTAAGGATTCGATTGGTGAAGTATTTGTAAAAGTTAAAGATAAAGAATCTTTAGTTAAAGGCAGAGCCATCAATGTCGATATTATCGTCGCTAGTGCCAATGCATATATTGATGCAATTAACAGATTGAAAGTTAAGAACCCAAATTATTTGAACATTTAATTGTTTAACTTTTAAAAGATAGGTTAATATTACCATCCCCCGCTTCTTCCCTTTTTTGATACAATTCTAAAAGGGAGAAGCTTGGGAGGGATTTTTAGCATGAATAAACGTTATCTTCTTCTTACGATCATATTAATAATTACCTTCACTGGAGGTTTCTTTGCCGG
>JAUZQA010000475.1 GCA_030705665.1 Bacillota bacterium | reverse complement strand
TAATCGGAGTTTTCACCTTCGATTGCCATTCCTCCAAAAAGGCTCTGGCAAAACGCCCATTCCCTGCGCCTACTTCACAAAATACCGAAGGAAGTGAAGTCTTCGTCACGATAAAGGAGAACCATTTGGCGATCATCCGGCCAAATATATCGGAAATATTACTTGTAGTGATAAAATCTCCTTCTCTGCCAATTTTTTGTTTATCTTTCATATAATAGCCATACTCTGGATGATAAAGTGCTTTGCTTATGTAATCTGCGTATGTGATTAACTGTCCAGGTGAACGTTGAATCATGTCTTTTAAGTATGTAATCATTTTTAGCCTCCGAATTTATACCATTGACACAGTGTTAACTTTCGTTGTAATTTATAGATATGTGCTTAACTGTATACCTTCCAGTATAATAGAAAAACTTCCCTTAAAAACCCTTCTCACAAATTTGAGAAGGGTTTATTATTTTCTTTTAGAAGCCATTTAAAAATGGATTGCTTTCCATTTCTTCTTCAATGGTTGTAGTGGGCCCGTGCCCCGGCATGACAATTGTTTCCTCAGGAAGCGTTAACAGCTTGTCATGGATACTTTTTATTAACTGAGAGTGGTTCCCTTCCACTAAGTCTGTTCGGCCAATACTGCCCTTAAATAAGGCATCTCCTGAGACAACGACTCCTTCATTCTCAAAATAATAAGAAACACTGCCAGGTGAGTGACCAGGTGTTTCAAAGCTCATAAATTCAAAGGTACCAAGCTTCATTCTTTCCTCCCCGTCTAAAAGAGAATCGGCTGGATTTACCTGTATATGCGCTTTGGTAAATTGATATGAACCATTTAACATTGGGTCAGAAAGCCAGTTTTTTTCATTTTTATGAACATAGACAGGAATTTGAAAAAAATCACGAACCTCATCAACAGCTCCTATATGATCAAAGTGAGCATGTGTTAATAGAATAGCTATTGGCTTAAGTTTGTTTTCATTTAACCATGAAATAAGTTTTTTTCCTTCACTGCCCGGATCAAAAATCAAACAAGTCCCTTCTGGATTTTCGATGATATAGCAATTTGTTTGCATAATCCCTAAGGGAATTTGAGACCACTTCATTTGGTAACCTCCAATTACATATATTCATTAAACTAACTATATCTAAATTATCATAAAAAAAGAAGGGGTTCCTTATACGAAAGAGTATTGGATCAGGCAATTTTTGAAGTTCTTCTTTTTGCCCTCGACAAACGGATGAAAAAACTATAAAATGTATGTAATTGTATAAAATAACTTACATAACTATTAATCGTACCTTTATTTGTTGATGATTACTTAATAAAAGGGGGCTAATACATGGGACTAGTTATTATTTTTACTCTAATAGCGATACTGGCAGCATTTGGAGCGCTTCGATCGTTCAAGAGTAAAAACTTCTTAGGTGCATTCTGGGGTGCAGCATCCTTTCTAGTTTTCGGCTGGTTTGTTGTTATGACGGCTATCCATCATGGAGTTCCAGTTGGAACCCATTAAAATGGATCACGTCCTTATGTTAAACAGTTTCCAATATTGAAATTATAATAATAATTATTAAATTAAAAGACTGCTTTAAGCAGTCTTTTATTTTTATTCGTTTAGCAACTTGTTTACTTTCTCAACCTTTTCTTCCATTTTTCTGTTTATATCTCTGCGGTCATCAATCCGAATGGACGTACAGACCCGTTGAATTCCTTCTTTAAAAGGCTGTTCATGGATTGCCTGGACTACTTCAAGGAGTACCGTTAATTCACCTTCAATAATTGTATTCATCGGTGTCAGTTGAAAACGGATTTTCCCTTCTTCCTCATATTTCCTTAACACCTTTTGTACACTCGCAACGTATTTACTTACGCTGGGAGTTTCTGTACCAACCGGTATAACGGTAACATCAATAATTGCCACTTTTTTTGCACCAGCTTTCTCAGTCTAATTTGCAAATTTATTTTACCACTACAAAACCAAAAAGAAAAAGAATGAAGAGGAAGCTTCATTCCTTTACAATGTTTGTTATTTTTTTTGTCGGAAGATCAATGATCTTTTCAAAACGATTCCCATATAAGCATGCATCCCCTGACGGTGATAGAGAAATCGGTTCATTCTCCAAACCATCAAGAAGTACAGTACTGTTTTTGCTGTTTAAATGATAAACAACAAGCTGAAACCCTTCCTTATAGGTATCTGCTTCCGTACTTTTTAAAGGTCTTAAGGTGATAAATTGCTGTTTTGCTTCATTAAAATCGTAATAAGGAACAAGCCAATCCGAAAATTTTGTCAGCTGCGGGATCGTAAAATCATAAATAAGATGCAACTTTTGATCATAAAAGGAATAATTAGCTTTTGTATTTTCTTGTGTTTTAACCGTTATTGTCATCATCATATTTTTAAAGGCTGAAAATTGAAACACTTTTGGAAATATAGTTTGTACGGATGCATCACCTAGTGAACGAAATACTAGCGGTGCAAATAATTTTTGTTGATTATGGTCCCAGTTTAAATAACCCAGTTCATCCTTACCAATCCATTTTAAGAATGGCTGAGGCAAGGAAAGCTCTTTAGTGATTTTTTGTTCAAAATCGACTAATAAAACTTGGAACGTCCAATCCTCTTGAAATTTGGAAATTAGTACCTGTGTTTCTTGATACGGATTCCATTCAAATGCTAACTGATAGGAGGGGATGATTTGTGAATACTTTTCATTCCCTTGTGCATCAATTATCGTAATTTTCCCCTCGTAGCTGGATGGTGCTGATTGGATTAGGATATTCTTTTTTGATGGGCTTATTTGAACATCTCCAATCGGATATTCACTTTTAAATAGGACTTTACTTTTCCCAGAAGATAGCTGATAACGATAGAGCGTAGAAGTTTGCTCATTATTTGTGATATAAACCAAATCATCATCCGAAAGCCAGCCGCCCACCTTAAAAAATTCACCATCAGGAATGGAAATAGGTAATTTCCATTTAAAGGAGTGATTAGGTTTATTGGCATGCGACCTTTCAACTTTTTTGGGGGGTGATAGGAGATTGGTGTTCGACTGTAATGAACAAGCATTAATGAGAAAAACTGAGATGACTAATATGAGTACTTGAAAAACACCTTTCAAAACTTTGCTTTTTCTCAATGGAACCAATTCATCCTTCCCCCAAATCCTTTTCTACTAGTACGCTGTTTTTATGATAAGGTTTCAACTTTTTTAATAAATTAGAAAAAAGCCGCAAGTCCCGGCTTTTTAAAACTACTAATCTATTTATGCTTTAATTATTTTATAAAAAAAAGGGAGGGATGACAAACAAAAATTACCATTACCTTACTGAGGTTATTTAAACTTTTACCACCTTTTTCCCTAGGTCATTTAGATAAAATTGTGTCGAAAATCCCCTCTACTTTTTTTAAGATGTCATCAAATTGGGATAATGGCAATGGGTTTATTCCTTTTCCTAGCTCAATGGTAAAGGCAGGGCGTTTAAATTCCTGTAAAAACCAATCTTTATACCCACCATGGCTATCAATATATCGAACTGCTTTA
>JAUZQA010000474.1 GCA_030705665.1 Bacillota bacterium | reverse complement strand
GCGCAAATAGTAGCGGCGGTCATTCGGAATGATTATATTTTGTTTTTCTACTTTGCCATCTTTACTTAAGGAAGTCTGCCAATTCACTCCAGTTTTCATATTGATTTTTTCAATCAAAGCCGCGAACAGGGTGTTTGTTCCTGGGTCGTTAAACTGACTGGCAATCGTACCGTAAACTGGCATATCGTCGAGGTCTTTTTCAAAAAGCATCCGACTTCGCTGGAATTGTTTTTGAACTTGACGCAATGCGTCTTCAGAGCCCTTACGCTCAAATTTGTTGATGACAATCAAATCGGCAAAATCAATCATATCGATTTTTTCCAATTGGGTCGGTGCACCAAATTCGCTTGTCATAACGTATAGTGCAACATCGCAAATTTCGGTAATTTCAGCGTCGCCTTGGCCAATCCCGCTCGTTTCGACGATGATCAAGTCATAGCCAGCCGCTTTCACTACCGCCACTGCGTCCCTGATTGCTAACGATAATTCATTTTTGGAGGAACGTGTAGCAAGACTGCGCATATAGACACGCGGGTTAAAGATTGCGTTCATCCGAATGCGGTCGCCTAAAAGAGCACCGCCCGTTTTTTGCTTCGTCGGATCAACCGATAATATCGCTACTTTTTTCTCAGGAATTTCATTGATAAAGCGGCGGATCAATTCATCGGTTAAGGAACTTTTCCCAGCACCGCCCGTTCCGGTAATCCCGATCACCGGAGCCGTTCCTGCCAGGCTTCTTACTTTTTCAATCGTCGGTGCCGCTTCCTGTATCAGCTGGACATTTAGTTCAGCATGGGTAATTAGTTTGGCAATCGCATTCATGTCACCGTTTTTTAGTTTGTCAATTTGTTCTGCCGCATCCGCGCTAACCGTTGTAAAGTCGCATTCTGCCAGCATTCGATTAATCATGCCCTGGAGGCCCATCGTTCGGCCGTCTTCGGGTGAAAAAATCCAAGCGATTCCGTAATCGTGAAGTTCGTTTATTTCCCGGGGAAGGATGACACCGCCGCCGCCGCCATAAATGCGAATATGGGATGCCCCTTTTTCCTTTAATAAATCATACATATATTTGAAGTATTCAATATGTCCGCCTTGGTAAGACGAAATGGCAATTCCTTGAACATCCTCCTGGATAGCTGCATTGACGACTTCTTCTACAGAGCGGTTATGGCCGAGATGAATAACTTCCGCACCGCTTGCCTGCAAAATTCTTCTCATAATATTGATGGAGGCGTCATGTCCATCGAACAAACTGGATGCCGTTACAAAACGAATGTGATTTTGCGGCTTATACAATTCCGTTGTGCTCATTTTTTTCCTCCTTCTAAAAATTTACCTGATTCCAGAAAATAGCAGGTCTGTTTGCAGATCAATATATTCCTGTAATGTGTATTGTTTATGCAGGGCCCAACGTCGGAATCCCCACATTTGTCCTAAAACAAAGATGTTATGGGCCATCATGTTTACTTCGCGCTCTGACAGGTGCAGCTCGCCATTGGCCACGCATTTGGCCAGCACGTTTTCAAACATGCCAACCATTTCTGTTTCTTTTTCAATAATGTAATGCTTGGCATCCCTTGAAAGTGACTTCGTTTCCTGATACAAAACGAGGAATTCTGTTTGCATTTCATGAACGATATTGAAATAGTAGGCAATCCCTAATTTAAGGCTTTTTAATGTTCCTTTTTTTTCAGCGAGGTCTTTACCGAGGCGTTCGCTTACATTTTCGTAGATGCTGTCACAAACAAGGAACAGGATATCTTCCTTGGTGCGAATATATTCATATAGTGTGCCGATGCTGAATCCTGCAGCTTTGGCTATTTCTCTTGTCGTTGTACCATGGAAACCTTTTTGTTTAAAAAGAGTGACTGCCCCTTTAATCATTTGATCCCGTCTTTTTTGAATCAGGCGTTCATCTTTAACATTGGTTTCAACCTGCCTCTTTGACATGATTGTTTTTTCCAATGGTCTATCCCCCCTCTTCATTCTTGTCATGTTGACCATAAGATGACTGCATTCGTTAGCGGCCTCCCGCTTTTCTCGTTACCTTCTTAATTGATTTTCTGTCTTTTTCGGCACGGGATGCTGTTTTTCGTTACCTTCCGCACCGGTTTTCCGCCTTCATGGTCACGATTTGCGGCTTTTCGTTACCTTCTCGGCCAATTTCTCGACTCCATGGGCACAATTATTTCGTGAGCATTCGTGAAATGACGAGGCGCTGGATCTCTTGGGTGCCTTCGTAGATTTGGGTGATTTTGGCGTCGCGCATAAAGCGTTCAACGGGGTAATCCTTCGTATATCCATAGCCGCCAAAAATCTGTACGGCATCGGTCGTGACCTTCATCGCTGTATCACCGGCAAATAGCTTTGACATTGCCGACTCCTTGCCATAGGGCTTGCCGTTTGACTCCAGCCATGCTGCCTGGTAGGTTAATAGTCTTGCGGCCTCAACGCCTGTTGCCATATCGGCCAACTTAAAGCTGATGCCTTGATTGGCGGCAATCGGTTTGCCGAATTGATGACGTTCACGCGCATAATCAACAGCGGCATCCAATGCGCCTTGGGCGATGCCGACTGCCTGGGCCGCGATGCCGTTGCGGCCGCCATCGAGGGTCATCATTGCAATTTTAAAGCCCTCACCCTCAGCTCCAAGACGGTTTGCAACAGGAACCTTGCAATCTTGAAAAATAATTTCGGTTGTCGGCGACGAACGAATCCCTAGTTTCTTTTCTTTTTTCCCAACGGAAAAGCCTGGAAAGTCACTCGCGATGATAAAGGCACTAATGCCTTTTTGTTTTTTCTCTGGGTCAGTTAAGGCAAACACGACATAAATATCTGCAACCCCGCCGTTGGTGATAAAGATTTTCGAACCATTTAATAGATAATGATCGCCAGCCAAACGGGCCGTTGTTTTCATTGCACCTGAATCGGAGCCGCTTCCAGGTTCCGTTAAACCATAAGCGCCGATTTTTTTCCCTTCAGCCATTGGCCTTAAGTATTTTTGCTTTTGTTCTTCTGTGCCGAATTTAAAAATTGGCCAGCCGGCCAAGGATGTGTGGGCAGAAAGGGTAACACCTGTTGAGGCACAGACCCTTGACAGTTCTTCGACGGCGATGCAATAGGCGAGATAATCGCTGCCGATGCCGCCGTACTCCTCAGGCCAGGGAATTCCCGTTAAACCGAGCTCTGCCATTTGCTCGAAAATCTCACGGTCGAAGCGTTCATTTTCATCGCGTTCAGCAGCGGTTGGGGCGACTTCGTTTCGGGCAAAGTCGCGAACCATTTTCCGAATCATTTCATGCTCTTCCGATAATTGAAAATTCATCAGGGTACTCCTCCTATTTTTAAGGTGACTATGTTGGCAATTTCCAGTTTAGGCGCATCGGTCAGCAAGCCTTATGAAAGCAGACTTTTACTGATTACAATCCGCTGGATTTCGCTTGTTCCTTCGTAAATTTCGGTGATTTTAGCATCGCGGAAAAAGCGTTCGACTGGATAGTCCTCGGTGTAGCCATAGCCGCCAAAAACTTGAATCGCTTCGGTTGCGGTTTC
>JAUZQA010000473.1 GCA_030705665.1 Bacillota bacterium | reverse complement strand
TGTTGATTAAGATATCTACAGTAGATATCTCGTCAAAGTTTAAATTCGGCCAAAATTTAAACGAAACTAAATTTAACCAAGTTATCGCTGGCCTTGAAAAACGAGGAGCAGAAAAGGATAAACTAACAATTGAAAATATGAAGCGATTGTACAGCAAGAAACAATGATTATTTCAAGAATACAAAGACCTTATTTATAATATAAAACCTCACTTACTTATGATAAGGTTCTCTTGAATTTTTGAGGTAAACCTTTCTCCTTTTTAAATAAGATGTCTCGCCCTTTATCGAGTAACCAGCAAAAATAAAATAAGCGGAGAATTTCCGGTTAAATGCAGAATGGAGCTTGTTTCGGGGGTAAATAAAGGGAGATTTTCCGCTTATGCAAAGCAAAATCTCCCTTTTTCGCGTTTTTCGAGTCAATAGGCGGAATCTATCCGTCTATTTAGGCTATTTTCTAAGCTATTTACAAATTAAGCGGAATTTGTCCGTCTATTAATCTTTCGGGTGCTTAACCTGATCCCCTCAACTAATAAGAAAGCAACCGAAACGGAACCATTTATGTTCATTTTGCTTTTGTTTTTCTGTTTCTGTTCTAATTTAGTATTCAATTGATGATTCACCCATTAGGGGCTCTCCAATCGGTGAGTTTTCTTTATCATTTGTTTGGTATGCCCGGAGCGGAGTAGTACGGAGGCACTTTAAGCCAGCCCCGTCTTTTCACCAGTTCTTTTAGTGTTGCTCCAAATGTCATATATTCCTGTAAATACTCGATCCATATCAAGGCAACATCATTCAAATAAGCACAAGTGTATAAACTCTTACTTATTTTAGGCTTTTTCGTTTAATTTATGTCCTTCATTCCGTCACTTTGAACTGTCCAACGGCTCCTTTATCCATGGAACTGATTGAATGTGAGACGAAAGAGTATGTCCCTGGCACTTCAAACTTCAACTGTATAAGAGCTCCATCCCCAGGAGCAATGGAATAAGTCTGAACGTTATATAAATGGTTTTGGGGGTTGCCTGATGCTTGTACATCTCTTAAAATTGTCCCCACCACATGAAAGGCAGAGAATTCATTCGGTCCTGCATTGACAAATGCCACAGTAATTGGCTGCCCTGTTTTTACAGTGAGTGGATTATTTACGTACTGATTCGCTTGTCCATTAAACACCACATAGTTCGGCGCCTCGTTAATCACAGAGTTCATATCCATCGACTTATAAAACTCGCTCTGTACAATTGTATAGGTTGGTGGCTCTTGCCCTTTTGGTGTAACAACCATGGCTCCATACATTCCTTGGGCCATGTGCAATGCCATAGGTTCCGTCGCACAGTGATACATGAACACTCCTGGAAGTGAGGCATCAAATTGAATCGTTTCTGATTTTCCCGGGGCAACATTAACGAAAGATTTACTTGGATCTACCATTGCAGCATGCAAGTCAATAGAGTGTGCCATTTTTGGATCTAAATTATGCAGAATAAGCTTTACATGATCGCCTTGTTGTAGATTCAAGACAGGCCCTGGTACAGTTCCGTCAAATGTCCATGCAGAAAATTTAACTCCTGGTGAAACTTCTACCATTGTTTCTTCGGTAAACATGTTAATGGTTACATTTTGTCCATTTCTCACGATGGTCATTGGTTTAGGTTTTTGATTTAAACCTTTTTCTTGTGATGATGAATCTTTCATTTTCATCCCATTTTGTTCCTTTGCTTTCGCGGTTTTCGATGGGGTGGTGGTACTAGTACAACCACTGATAATCACAGATACAATGAGGGCAAAAACGATCATCACAAACCAATTCAATAGATTCGATCTTTTGATTCTCATAAAAAAAACTCCTCCTATAACGTTTGCCAACCAAAAATAAATACTTTCGTATGTTCAGTAATGAGCAAATAGTAGACGATTCTATAAACTTGTGATCAAAAGTTGAATCCCCATATATAAGCCAAACAGCATAATGATGGCGGAAATCAACCACACCGTATACTTATACCAACCTTTCATTCTCCACTCTGGAGGCAGAGCCTTTCTTTCTAATGCGAGTAAAAACCCAAGAACCAAAGGTAATAGCAGGGCATTCATGACTTCTGTGCCGACATCGAGGTTGACTAAATTAATCCCAGAAAAAACAAGAATAGCACCGCCAACATGGGCTAGTGTGTATATGAGATAAAACCACTTAGCATCACGAACTTTTGTGTTCATACTATGTTTAAAACCGACAACTTCTCCAATACCCCAAGATCCTGCGAGAGACACGACTAATGCAGCAACAAAACTAGCTCCCAGCATACCTAGACCAAAAACGATCTTTGCTCCTGAATATCCAAGGAATGGAATGAGTCCTTTAGAGATTTCTTCGACAGTATTTAATGGTTGATTTGGATTCGAATGCCCCACGGTAGCTGCCATTATAACAACTGAAGCAATCATCACAATTTGCGTGATAACAGACCCCACTGCGGTATCCCATTTGGAAGAGCGTAATTGGTGAACTTTTAACCCTCGATCGACGACAGCTGATTGCTGGTAAAAAATCATCCAAGGCATGATCACTGCACCAACATTTGCTGCAAGTAAGTAGACGTAATTACTCTTATTGATTGGAACCGTTACTAAACCTTTTAACACTTCATGGGACTGAGGGTGTGCCATCAATGCAGCAGGAACCATCAGGAGTTCAAACAATCCAATAGCAATTCCAATTCGTTCCGCTCGTTTGTAACTACCAGTTAAACCAAGCAAAATCAATAATATTGTGGCAATTGAAACACTGATTTTGGGTGAAATCCCAAACAAACTGCCGACACCTGCAATCCCGCTAAATTCTGTCACTAAAGCACCAATGGCCGATAAAAATAAAGTGAAAACTGATAAATACGCCCATTTTGTCCCAAAATGTGAACGTATTAATTCCCCATGGCCCTTACCTGTAACAGCCCCTAGACGAACGGTAATTTCTTGAACAAGATACACAATTGGAATCAAAATGATTTGTGGAAGGACCATTGAATAGCCCCATTGTGCTCCCGATTGTGCTGCCGTTACAATGCAGCCAGCATCAGTATTTGCGAGCATCACAATAATTCCTGGGCCAAATGCAGCTAAAGCCAAAAACAGTACGTTCTTTTTACTTCTTTTATGTGAAATACTTAAGGATTCCGGTTGATTCATCATGAAAGCTCTCCCTTTTCTTTCTAAAATTTGAATAGCAGAGATGTGTGTAACTAATAATGATAATCATTCTCAATTGAGTCTCCATAAATAATATAGATGATGAGCTTTATCATTGCAATAACTATTTTGTAGTTTTTTTTACATCTTTTTGAATATTTCATTTAGAATTTTTATCGTGGAAGGGCAAGCAAGGCCAGATTAAGCTTGATAAAATGATTTTTTTTGATTCTTTTTTCAAAAACGATTATTCTTGGTAAAGAATAGTCATTTTTAGTATTAGATACATATTTCAAATACCTACAACTGGAGGATACATGATGCAGCCTTTATTTTTAAAGCCAGTTTTTAAAGAACGAATTTGGGGAGGAACTTCTCT
>JAUZQA010000472.1 GCA_030705665.1 Bacillota bacterium | reverse complement strand
ATTCTTCTTTTTTGCAACTTAATTTCCAGTAATTAATCAATTTCGGCTTGATTTCAGAAAATAAATTTTGCCATTGAGTGTACCTACCCTAAAAAGCAGAAAAAATCACAGAATCTATTTAAGCATTCTGTGATTCCTGTAATTTTTTCAAAAGGAAGTGACAGCCGTTCTTGATTGTCCTAATCCGAATTGCTTCCCGTGTTCCGCTAAGATTGAGCTTCTCAACAACCGGCGGTTCTCCATTTATAGCCATTCCAACAAATACGGTCCCGACGGGCTTCCCTTCAGATTCAGCCGGTCCGGCGACGCCGGTAAAACTAATCCCGATATCCGTATTGATAAGCTTTGCCACATTTTCAGCCAGTTCTTTGGCACATTGTTCACTCACGACACCATAAGTATCGATCGTTTCCTGTTTCACATGCAAAACCTTGTGTTTAATCTCAGGAGTATAACAAACAACTCCGCCTTTTATTACGTCGCTTGTACCCGGAATGGAAGTGATTTCCTCCTGAAACAGGCCGCCGGTCAAGCTTTCTGCAGCAGAAATAGTCAAGTTTCGCTCTTCTAGCAGCTTGACCAGTTCAGCAACAAGTGAGGTATTACCGTACCCATACAAAAATTCACCGACACGCTGTCTAATCTGTTTTTCCGTCTCATCCAGCATGTTCTCAGCTACAGCAGCATCCTTGTGCTTTGCTGTGAGCCTTAAGGTAACCTCCCCATCAGCTGCAAGCGGTGCAATGGTTGGATTAGTCTGACGGTCTATTAAATCCTCAATCTCCGTCTCTAATGATGCCTCTCCAATTCCAAAAAAGCGCAAAACTCTAGAAACAATTTTTTCAGATGTTTTCATTTGGGCGGCAAGGACGGTACGGCCATAAACAAAAAACATCGGTTCCATTTCCTTTGGCGGCCCAGGCAAAAGCATATATACATGATCGCCGGCGGCAAGCATCATCCCCGGTGCCATTCCATGGTCGTTTGGGAGAACATGTGAACCCTCTAAAACAAGTGCTTGCTTCCGATTATTTTCCGTCATCGTTCGATTGGTTCTTTCAAAATAAGCCGTAATGGAATCTAATGCATCCTGATCGAATACAAGCTTTTTCCCTAAGTGCTTGGCAATTGTTTCTTTTGTTAAATCATCTTTTGTCGGGCCAAGGCCACCTGTAAAAATAATCAGATTGGAACGTTTCTCAGCAATTTCAATCGCTGACTTTAGACGATCAGGATTATCCCCCACTACCGTATGATAAAAAACGTTTATTCCTATTTCTGCTAAATTCTGAGATATATAGCGGGCATTGGTGTTTACAATTTGCCCTAGAAGCAATTCCGATCCAACCGCAATAATTTCAGCATTCAAGTCCATCCCATCCTTGCTTTACTTCGAATTTTTAAAAACATGCATGTTCTTGGCAAAATAATCCCATCCGGACCAAATTGTAAAGATCATTGCAACCCAGAGTGCTAATTGATCAAATTGAAAATGAATGGCCTCAAAAATAATATTGTGTAAAAGCAGTGCTGATATTGCAATAATTTGAGTCCATGTCTTGATTTTCCCAAGCATATTTGCCGCAACTACTTCACCTTCACCTGCCAAGAGCAACCGCAGTCCCGTAACCGCAAACTCTCGGCTGATAATGACAATGACAATCCATGAAGCGGCATAGTTCAGTTCAACTAAAACAATGAGTGCAGCGGAGACAAGAAGTTTGTCTGCAAGCGGGTCAAGGAATTTCCCCATGTTCGTTACGAGATTATATTTACGGGCAATATGACCATCAATCCAGTCGGTAGTAGAGGCTAAAATAAAAATAAGTGCCCCGACAAGATGGGTGACGGGGAGAACGGTCCAAAGCAAATGGATTTGACCCCAGTGTAATGGAACAAGCATGACAATCATAAATAACGGAATTAAAAAGATTCGGGATAATGTTATTTTATTAGGTAAATTCATTTTTCTTTCTTCCTCCAAAAATTAATCCACGCCGAAAAATAGTCATCAACTGATGACTATTGGGTCTTCGGAACATATTGAATCGTAATGTCCTGACGAACTACCTGAGTCGGTGGGACAGCATAGTCAATCTTTACATCATTGACGAAAATATCCGTATCGATTGAATTACCTGCAGTAACTACAGCCTGAGTATCTGCTGATAAATCAACTTCTTTACTTTCACCAGCTTTCAGAATTCCCTGGACCTTAGAAACACCTTTGCTATCTTTAATATTGATCCACGTATTGCCCCTGGAGGCGACTTTCACCACAAATTTACTTGCATTTGTTACTTGATAAGTTGTTTGCTGTCCAGCACTTTGAGTGACAGCAATTTGCTGTTGAGGCGGCTGGACTTGAGCAGGAGTTTGAGTATCGGGCTGCGCTTTATCTTTAGTAGTTGTTTTCTTTGTTTGATTCTCGTTTCCTTTAGCCTGTTCAAGGTTTTTTGACTTTTCATACTGAACAGGTGCATTTTGATTATTTAGCGTTTCGTTTGCACTAGTTCCTGCATTATGCTGCTGCAAAAGATAATAAACCAAGGCAGCAACACCAATCACAACGATGCCTATTAATAATTTAGGAAGAAGATCAAAAACTTTTGGACTTCGGTCCGATAATGTTTTCCTCGTTTTAACACGTGAAAGCTGTTCTGGTAAATCCTCGTTTAGTGTAGTTGGAATCTCATCTTTATAGGTTTGAAAGATTTCCTCAGGATCAAGCTCTACCGCTTCAGCATATTGCTTGATAAAAGCCCGTACATAAAAATTTCCGGGCATGATTGAAAAATCGCCTTCTTCAATCCCCACTAAATAACGCTTTTGTATTTTTGTGATGGATTGTAAATCATCTAAACTTATTCCTTTGGCTAATCGGGCTTCTTTTAGTCGATTACCTAATTCCGTCACTCTTTAACACCTTCCAATATCCTTAAAAATCAAAATCTCCAAAATCTGATCCGGAAAACAAATGGTTATCCTGAACCATTTCGTATGTAATTTCCTCGTTCTCATCATTGCGCAGTTCAATAATATAATCAAAATCATCAAGCGTGTATTCTGTATTTTGGACGAAAATATCTGGGTGTTCAATGATTTTCGTTGCCGGAAGACACATGATTTCTCTCACTAATTGTAAATGCCGTTCATTTGTCCTTCTTGTCGATACAATGCCATCCAAAATAAATAAGTTGTCAGCATTGTACTCGTCCTCAATTAATTGGTTCCTAAGGGTTTGTTTTAAAAGAGTTGAAGAAAGAAACAACCAGCGCTTGCTTGCACAAACACTTGCTGCAACAATCGATTCTGTTTTTCCAACTCTGGGCATTCCACGAATACCTATTAATTTGTGCCCTTCCTGTTTAAACAATTCTGCCATAAAGTCAACCAGTAGTCCAAGCTCATTCCGAACAAAGCGGAATGTTTTCTTATCGTCGGCATCTCTGTGAATATAGCGGCCATGTCTAACCGCAAGCCTGTCTAAAAGTTTTGGCTCCCGAAGCTTGGTTACTTTTATTGTATCCATCGTACGCAAAATTGACTCTAATCTTTTTATTTGATCGTCATTTTTTGCTAAAATTAACAAACCGCGTCTTCCT
>JAUZQA010000471.1 GCA_030705665.1 Bacillota bacterium | reverse complement strand
GCAGCAAAGAGTCGGGGTTGCCCGTGCATTCTCTACAAACTCAGATATTATCTTGATGGATGAACCATTTAGTGCGTTAGACCCCGTCACCAGGAGTGCCCTTCAAGAAGAGTTGTATCAAATGCAAAAAGAGTTAAACAAAACGATTATCTTTGTAACACATGATATGGATGAAGCAATTAAGATAGCAGATAAGATTTGTCTTTTAAAAGACGGTGACCTTCTTCAGTATGATACACCTGAGAATATCTTAAAAAATCCCACTAATGACTTCGTCGAGAATTTTATTGGAAAAAGACGAATCTGGAATAACCCGGAAATTTTAAAAGCTGAAGATATTATGATCCAGAACCCTGTTAAAATCACGACAAAACGTACTGTCCTCCAAGCGATTGAAATTATGAAAGAAAACAAAGTGGATAGCTTAATGGTAACAGATAAACATAATGCTCTGATTGGTTTAGTAACACTTAAAGGAATTCAATTGCATAACCGGAATTCCATAATTGAGACGATCATGGAGCAGGAGGTTCTTTCTGTTTCTCAGAATACAGATTTAATTAGTGTGTTAAAGACAATGAATGCCCACAAAATTGGGTACGTACCTGTGGTTAATAATTCCAATCAGTTACTTGGACTGATCACTAGAAGCAGTATTCTTTCTGCCTTAAGCAGTCAGTTAATTGAAATGGAGGTGGCATTTTAATGGGTGTTTTTTTACATTATTTAACTGCCAACTATAATCAGATTCTTAGTTTACTCGGACAACATCTTTATTTGAGCGTCTTTGCTGTTTTGATAGCAATTATAATTGGAATTCCACTCGGGATCCTTATATCAAAAGAGCCAAAACTCTCAAAACCGATTATTGGAATCACTAATGTTATTCAAGCGATTCCAAGTTTAGCCTTGTTAGGGTTTCTCATTCCCTTTATCGGGATTGGCAGTACGCCAGCGATTGTCATGGTTGTCCTATACTCACTTCTTCCCATTGTGAAAAACACGTATACTGGTTTGACCAATATTGATACTGATATCATTGAAGCTGCAAAAGGCATCGGTCTAACCAAAAGCCAAACGATGAAAAAAATACAACTGCCACTGGCATTCCCGATGATTATGGCGGGTATTAGAATTTCTGCTGTAACTGCGGTTGGATTAATGACGATTGCTGCATTTGTTGGTGCCGGAGGGCTTGGATACTTAGTTTTCTCTGGTGTGCAAACAGTTGACAATAATATGATTTTGGCAGGTGCCATTCCTGCTTGTATCCTTGCACTACTAATTGACTTCATCGTCGGAAAACTTGAATCTTCACTTTCATATACGAATAAACGCCTAACTTCTCATTCAAAAGCCTCCCATAAAAATACAAAAAGACTCCTCCTTTCTTTTGGGTGTTTTATTCTGGTCGTCGGAGGTATAATTACCTTTTATTCTAGGGCTGAAGCAAAAGATAAAATTGTCATCGGGTCAAAAAACTTTAGTGAACAATTGATTTTGGGTAATATGCTTGCAGATCTAATTGAAGATAAAACAAATCTTGAGGTTGAAAGGAAACTAAATCTTGGTGGAACACAGGTAGCCTTCAGCGCATTGAAAAACGGGAATATTGATATGTATGTAGATTATACTGGTACTGGATTAGTGGATATCCTCAAAAAAAACCCTGACAGCAATCCTGATCGTGTCTATCAAACAGTACAAAAGGAATTTAATCAAAATTATGGAATCGAGTTATTAAAACCACTTGGTTTCAACAATACCTATGCATTGGCTGTTCGACAAGATACTGCCAAACAATATGGATTAAATACACTTTCTGACCTTGCAAAAGTGAGCAATCAAATGATATTGGGGCCTACCATAGAATTTCCAAACCGTAAAGACGGATTAATTGGACTTTCAAAAGCCTATCCAATGCAGTTCAAGGATGTACAGGCGGTGGATGGCGGTTTAAGATATACAGCATTAAATAATCATAAAAGTGATGTTATTGATGCCTTCTCGACTGACGGTTTACTAGAGTCATTCAAGCTGAAAGTTTTAAAGGATGACAAGCACTTCTTCCCCCCTTATTATGCTGTTCCGCTAATCAAAAAAGAAACTTTAAAAGAACATCCAGAACTGAAAAAAGTGATTAATTCCCTTGCTGGAAAACTCACTGATGAAAAAATGAGGGAGCTAAATTACAAGGTCGACAGCTTAAAGCAGTCCCCTGCAAAAGTGGCAAAAGAATTTCTAGAAAATGAAGGCTTAATTAAATAATTCTTTTTAATGAAGAGAGAGCTGGCCTCATTCAGGAACCAGCTCTCTTTCTATTCCGTTAAAAAGTGAACCACCCGTTCATAGGTTTGTTCATCACCAATAATTAAAAGAATATCCCCTTCTAATATAAGTGCATATGGCCCTGGAGAAATGATCATTTTCCCGCTTCTTTTCATTCCGATTACGGTTCCGCCTGTATTTTGCCAAAAGTTTAATTCTGAAATTGTCTTGCCAATGTGTTTACAATCTGGAAGCACTTCAACCTCAATTGGAGCCAATGGATTGGTATGACGAAGCTTAACAGCATAATCCATGATCTTATTTAATGTTTCTGTGATTTGGTCGTCCAGTTTTTCTCTTTCAGTTATTAACGAGTTCATTTGTTTTTCCAGGTCTTTGACACTGGCAATATTCGAAAAACGATTGATGTATTTAAAAGCATTCTCTTTTGATGAGATAATAATTCCGCTGCCTTTTGTCGATCGGACAATTTCGACATCTTCAAGGATTTTAATTGCTCGTCTAACCGTTTCTGGAGATACTTTGTATTCGCTTGCTAAGGTAGACCGTCCATGTATTTTCTCCCCTACTTTATAGTGACCATCGTTTATTCGATTGGCCAGATCGATTGCTATTTTTTCGTAGGTTGGAATTTGTGCTTTTTGCACGATTTTATCTCCACACTTTCTAAATTTTATATTGTCCTTATTCCAAATGTAAATTAGCTGACATGACATTATTTTATCATTAAAATAAACTTACGAATAATTATTTTATAAATTATAAAAGCCTTGCTTTAATCACGGTTAAAGCAAGGCTTTTTTTAAGGCAGTTGTTTTAGTTTATTTTCGATTGGCTCTCTTGGTTTAGCCTCGGGGATTTCATCGGGAACACCAACAGCTATTGTGCCAATGACGTCATAATCATTGGGAACTCCTAGAATTTCACGGTTTTTGTCGGACAAACTGATGGACGACCAAAATGTTCCAATCCCTTCCCCCCATGCTGCTAAGTTGAAATTTTGAATAAAGCATGCTGTTGCAAGAGCATTTTCCTCAGTTTCCACTGCTGTTTTCCCCTGCTTGGACAACACGACCATAACAAATGGTGCATTGCCAAAGTTTGTTTTATGGTTTAATTTAGCTCTTGTTTCAGGACCAATAATATATACTTCCCAAGGTTGTGTCATGCGATGGTTGGGAGCCATCGCTGCAGACTGTAACCATTTCTTAATTAGAGACGGATCAATCGTTTCTGTCTTAAACTTTTTAATGTTTCTGCGCTTTGTGATGACCTCTAAAATATTCAATTATAGTTCCCCCTTATGTTATAAAGTGAGTG
>JAUZQA010000470.1 GCA_030705665.1 Bacillota bacterium | reverse complement strand
TACTTTGAAAAGAATAATTTAGGCAAAGGATTAGTAAAAGTGGAGAAAAAATGACAAAAGACAACGGATTCTGTTTTTTAAAATCGGAGGAAAAGGTGAATTTTTCCCTTTAATATGGTATAATTATAATTAACAAAATTACGAGATGTTTAGGAGGAGCCTGACACCACAGGGATTTGTACGCCCTTTTGGTAGCATGCTCTTTTTATTTTATGAAAATAGAGGGGGAGTTTAATGAATACATTTGAAGAAAAAAGGAAAATAAACCACAAAAAATTAACTGCTAGAAATATTGTTAAAAGGGGCATATTTATCACAATAGGCGCCATTATTATGGCATATGGGCTGGAAGCTGTTTTAATTCCGAACAATATGATTGACGGAGGAGTAACGGGCCTATCCATGATCATAAGTCATTTAACAGGAATCAATCTTAGTATATTTTTAGTCATTTTAAACTTGCCTTTCTTTTTCCTTGGATATAAACAAATCGGGAAAACCTTTGCTTTTAGTATGTTATATGGAATTATTGCCCTTTCTACTGCGACTTCCTTCATGCATCAGATCAACCCGATTGTAAATGATAAACTTCTGGCAGTTGTTTTCGGCGGCTTAATATTAGGAGTAGGAGTAGGTTTAACCATTAAAAACGGCGGGGTCTTAGATGGCACTGAAACATTATCTATTTTAGTTGAAAAAAGAGTGCCTTTTTCTGTCGGTGAAATTATTATGTTTGTCAATGTGATTATCTTCTCATTAGCAGCTTTTGCTTTCTCTTTAGAAAATGCCTTATTTTCGATGCTTTCTTATTACATTGCCTTTAGGACTATAGACGTTGTTGTAAAAGGATTAGATGATATGAAATCAGTGTATATCATTAGCGATAATACTGACGAGATTGCAGATGCCATTACGGAGCGTTTAGGCCGGGGTGTCACCTTTTTACACGGAGAGGGTTCTTACAGCGGTGAAGATAAACGTGTTATTTTATGTGTCTTTACAAGGCTGGAGGAAACAAAGCTGAAGGATATTATTAAAGAATTAGACCCACAAGCATTTATCATTGCCACGGATGTTTCAACCGTCCATGGCGGGCGATTTAAGAAAAAAGATATCCATTAATACAGGGTTTTATATAAAAAAGAAGCTCCAATTCGTGGGAGCTTCTTTTACAAAAATCTAATATGCTAAACTGTATAGTGCTTTAATATGTGATAAATATCTTACATTGCTTGCTTCCTTCATTAATGACGCTGGCATACCTTTAAGTGGAATATCATTAGCACCAATCTTGGCAACAGCATCTTTGCGTCCTAAGCTGGCAAGCGTACCTGAGTTCACTTGAGAAAACTCTTTAAAAGCTTTATTTTCTAAAAATGCATAAACATTGTAACCTGTCTGTTCTCCCATCTGCCAAGCGATTTGTGCTGTCGGAGGGAATGGACGTCCATCCGGGCCAAAGACTACTGCACTATCACCTATGACAAATACATCATTATGTGAAGTGGATTGAAGATATTCATTAACTGTTGCTCTGCCGCGATTCACTTCAAGTCCTGATTCACCTACTAAAGGATTACCTTGGACTCCTCCAGTCCAAACGAATGTATTGGCAGCAATTTTTTGTCCATCTTTTAATTCAATAACATTTCCCTCTACTTTGGTAACCGGAAGGCCTGTTAAGAATTGAACACCGCGAGATTCCAAGCTTGCTGTTGCACGTTCGATTAATGAATCCGGTAAAACTGGCAAAATTTTTGGTCCAGCTTCTACTAGTAGCAGTTTTACTTCATTAGGATCCACTCCGTAGTTTCTGGCAAGTTCAGGCATCTTGTCTGCAATTTCACCAACTAACTCAACGCCAGTCAGTCCACCGCCGCCGATTACAATCGTTGCATCAGCTTCATTTTTCGTTTTTGCGAATTCACGAATGCGATCTTCAATATGTTGATTGACCTTATTTGCATCATCCACTGATTTTAAGACCATGCTATTTTCTTCTAAACCTGGAATACCGAAGTAAGCCGTTTTGCTGCCCAAAGCCACAACAAGGGCATCATAGGATAAAGTAGATCCATCTGAAAGTTTCACTTCTTTTTGATCTACTGAGAATGACTCAACTTTTGCTATTTTAAGATCAATATCTTTTCCTTTAAACATCTTCTTTAATGGCATTGAAACGGCCTGTTCAGCAACACTTCCTGCTGCTAAGCGATGAAGCTCAGTAATGATTTGGTGTGTAGGATATTGATTAACAACGGTAACTTGCGCTTGATCTTTATTTAAATATTTGCGGATATTTGTGGCAGCTAGGAGTCCGCCATAACCGGCACCTAAAATGACAATATTTTTTGACATCGTTTCTTCCCCCATCCTTATGAATGCAATAATTACTTAGTTGATTGTTCTGCGGAAACTTCGAGGTAAGCGTTAATGAAGCGGAAAAGCTTCTGCGCTTGTGGATCTTTGAGCATTCTCAAAAGCCCGAAAAGACCAATAGTTTCATTACTATCTTCAGCACGATCTTTGGCTTCAATGGCAGTCGCAGCAATACTTTTTACAGTATCTTTAATAGGTTCTACCATTTCTGTAATGGCTCCAACTGTATCTTTTTTTAACACATCATCTGTGGCAACTAATTTGGCAAAATCATACGATTTTGTTAATAAGTTCACAATCTCAGTTAAACGTGGTAGCTGTTCAACTAATGTAGTCAATGATTCTTGAATCTCTGGTTTTAAAAGCTGCTCAAGAACCTCAAGCTTTTCTACTGTTGTTTCCGCGGATTTTGGTTTATCCATCACTGTTAACATATGTTGTTCCCCTTTCGTTTGACGACAAGAATTGTTTGGAAAATCCTTTCGTTCCTTGATTTGGATCTGATTTCCAAAGAAATCATATAAATGAATGTATACACTATCACAATGTTGTTTTCCGTTAATAAATGATAAACCTACTAATCATCTTTTTCAAGTCTTTTGTGTCCATGAAAACGAAATAATAGAATAACCAATTTCATCTACTTTCTCAATAACAATAATTCTGAATCTCCGTCGATAAAATAAAAAAAGCCCGTGACAGCACGCCACAAGCCTTTGTTTCCAATATCATTTAATTCGTATATGTATATTTATTATTGAAAAACTTTCTAAGTTCAACAATCTGAAGATTTTTCCTAACAGAGAATATTTTCATAATAAATAATCTGGCTATCTTTGCCGCATTGGTTATACTGGCATTGAAACGTAATCCGATAGTTTTCATGAATGTAAGGCTCCACTTTTGTTACTTGCATGGTTCTGCCGCAATGTTTACAATTTGGAAGAACTTTCATTTTTATGGCAAAATCCACTGCCTTTTTCTCAATCCGTAACATTTTTGGTGAAGGTTTATGAGTAGACTGTTCGGGAATTCTTACATAATACATAGACTCACAAGGCTCCTCTAAAAAGGAAACCAATGGAAGATCGTGGTACTTAAAACCTTTATTGTTGACTTGAATGATGGTTGGCATGATGTGCATCACTCCTTTGATAAAAAGCCCGCTTAATTCAGAACTCTCTGGGGATAAGTAAATTATACTCTATTGTGGGAGCGAAATTTGATACAATTCTGTGAATAAAAAACGTTTAGGAGAT
>JAUZQA010000047.1 GCA_030705665.1 Bacillota bacterium | reverse complement strand
TGGAGCCCAGTCTTCCCCTCTTTTAAATCAAGCATTGCTTCATCTTTTAATAGAAGTAATTTTAATGCCCATTGATATAAACGGCTTCCATAAGGTGTAAGAACAATTTCGCGCCCTACACGATCAAACAGTCTCATATTCAATGATTTTTCTAATGCTTGAATATGAGAGCTCACGGTTGATTGACTAAGAAAGATATCATCTGCTGCCTTAGAGAAACTGTTATGTTCCACCACCTTTGTAAAGACAAATAGCTGGTGCAAATCCATACGATCCTCTTCCTCTCGCTGTATTGGTTATGTTTAAATATTACTGGTGATTTCCGCTCTATTCAAAATAGTGTCGCAAGCTTTAAACGTCCTTGTATTTAAATAATCGATTTAAATCAATTGATTGGATAAATAAACTTAATTATCTTATCATAGCATTTTTCTATCATGAAAATAAATCATCTTATGTTTTTTTGCCTGTTCACTCCGCTTTATTCCGTCACTTTTTGTTGTTTTTCAGTGAATATTTTCATATTGGAAGTTAGATATAAAAGAAAAGGGAAATATTATATTAAGCAACTTTCGTGCTTTTTGTGATTCATCTAAAAAATCGATTCAGAGATAACTGTTTCATCGATAATATGAATATATGTAAGGAATTCATATTCTATATAATGAAAAAGTGTATAAAATAGAGGAGGGCAGTTCGTATATTTTTGTCTTGCAGCTTAATGTGTTTTTACTAATCGTAAAAGAGAAAATTGGAGAGAGATTATCATGAAAACAAAAAATACATCTTATCTAAAATTAATGATTCTAGCCATTATTGCAGCCCTGGGCTTAAGTGCGTGTTCATCAAACAATGCGGCGAATCCTCCGGCCAAAAAGGATAAAAAAGTTCAGCAAACAACTGTTGAAGTAAGCAAAAACAATCCTATTTATATTGATAAGAAAAATAAAGTGGTAAAAGTTTATGCTACTGTTAACGGCAAATATTTAGTGACCCCTACACGTCACGGTTTAAATTGGATTGGCGGGCACTATGGCGACCAGTCTGTTTTAAAAGCATATGCAAATCCGCTGAAATTTAACGAAGCTCTCATCGCAATTGGCGGTGTTCCGGCAGTTGCTAAAGGCGGCGATACAAGCAAGGAGTTTATGGATACTCCGGCAGGAAAAGTAATTAAAGGTGACAAGGTAAATGTTACGATTACGTGGGCCGGTGCAAAAAAAGTGTATGGTATCAATGATGTCATGGTTGATTCAACAGGAAAGAAACTCGACTATCATTTTGGCGGCAACTATGATACGCAAATGGCTAAAATGACCGGATGCTATATGTGCTTCGACAGCTGTCCGGCAGGAATTACTAGTAACGCTAACGAGCCAGTCGGTACATTCGAAAGCGGTAAAGCACAATTCCACGGCAATGCAAAAATTCTGCCTGCTGACGGAACGCCGGTAGTTTTAACATACTCCATAGTGAAATAATAGGTGATATTGTGAAAAAGTTTATGTATGCACTTATTCGGTTAATTGCAGCTGCTTTTCTTTTCTTTTTGTTAGGTATGGCAATTGTGTTAATCGTCGACCAAAGCCAATGGATTGATATGCGCTTTGATAGTGAATATTTAGTCACTATTGCTACTCTTACTGGTTTTTGGTTTTACTTTTTATCCGTATTTTTAAATGCCAAAAACTTTGCTTTTTGGGAGTCAAAGCGGAAGAGTTCTGTCCTTTTCATTGCTAGTATCGGCATTATTCTTTTTCTTACTTTGAAGAATGGCAGTTTTGCGATTCTTCCCGCCTATACGGCAAGAAAAGCATTGTTTTTGGAGGATGCATTATCATTAGAAATAATGAACAAGCTTCTTATCGTCATTTTTGTAATTGGAGCTGCCGCATTGGGGATCTCTCTCTGGAAGCAACCACTATCAAAGATTGAAAATGGCTGGTACAGCCTTTCAAGATCCAGAAAGTTAGGAATGCAGACATTATTTACAATGATAGCCTTGTTTCTGCTTTTTTATTTAGGACAGGGAACGATCCAAAGTTCGATTAATCATTCCATCAGCTTTCTAAAAGATGCAGATGTTTTAGGTTTTAAGAATTATTTGCTGTCTTTTGGACCGATGGCCGCAGTTGTATCAGCTTTTTTGATGGTTTTTCAATCAATTGTTGCTCCGCTCCCAGCCTTTGTTATTACCTTTGCAAACGGCCTTTTATTTGGCTGGATTTTTGGAGCTATTTTGTCGTGGAGTAGTGCCATGCTTGGAGCGATCCTTTGTTTTTATGTGGCCAAGTTTTTAGGCAGACCAGTAGTTGAAAAAATGGTCACAAAAAAAGCACTACAATGGTGGGATCGATTTTTTGATAAATATGGAAAACATGCTGTTTTTATTGCCCGACTTCTACCAATCGTATCCTTTGATTTAGTAAGTTACGCCGCGGGTGTTACCTCTATTTCGTTTTGGGAGTTCTTTTGGGCAACAGGTCTTGGGCAATTGCCAGCAACCATTCTATATTCTTATCTTGGACAAAATGCGACGAGTACGGTTAAGATTTTATTCTTTCTGTTTACAATCGTCATTGCCTTAGCGGTCATAGGGGTAATTCTCAGCCCTAAATGGAAGTCAAGGAAAGGGAAACAAGGAGATAATGCCTAATGTCTTCTTTTGTTACAAAAAAAAGGAAAGAGTTTCTTCAACTAATAGTTCGAGTAATCGGAAGCATTGTTTTAATGATGTGGGTTCTCCATTTAATTGACTGGGGAAAAATAATCGAAGTTTCAAGGAAGGCTTCCTTTTTCTATTTGGTTGCGGCTTTTCTTGCTATTCAAATTACGGTCATTCCAAGTATATGGAAATGGAAATTATTGATCATAAACAAATCTGATAGAGAAAACGTTTCGTTGCTGAAATTGGGACGTTTCTACTATATAGGCTTATTTTTTAATAATTTCTTGCCAGGCAGTGTCGGCGGAGATGTTGTCCGTGTTTATTATTTAGGAAGGATTACAGGAATGGCTGCTGCAGCTGCCTCTGTAGCATTTGAACGATTCACCAGCGGCATAGCCCTTGTTGGCATTGCCCTTTTTTCAAGTTTTGCCCTGGAAACCTCAAAAACGGTAACATGGTCAGTTCTAATTATATCTGGGATTTTTTTGATTCTCTTCTTGATTTTGTATTTGACGATCAAAAGTAGGCACAAAGGGGTTAGCAAACAGAATGAAAAAGATGGTAGAAGGAAAAGGAAATGGTATCTATCCGTGAGAGAATTGCTAGGCAAAATGGCAGATACATTTCGAGCCTACCGGAAGAAAGGGTTAAAATGGTGGGGAATCGTCGGTGTACTCTCCCTCCTGTTTCAGATGGGGATGGCATGGATTAATCAATTATTATTTTTATCATTTGGCATTCATATTTCCTGGTTGGAATTGCTGATGCTAATTACGCTTATTTCCGTCATTACCATGCTTCCTGTAAGTGTAAATGGAATCGGGGTTAGGGAAGGCAGCTATGTCTTCTTCTTTCATCAGCTTGGAATTCCCAGTGAAGTTGCCGTTGCTGTTTCCCTATTGTTTTTTTTCCTTGTTGCTGCTTCTAGTCTAGTTGGAGGATTATTTTGGATGTCAGAAAGGGGGCGCCACCGTGAAGCTGTCAGGAAACAGACTAATTGAATCAATTGTCGGGATTAGGGCAAAATACATGATACAAGCCAATAAGAGACCAATCCCATTCGTAAATTTTACCAAACCAGTAAATCAGGCTGTATTTGCACTGATTACCACTGCAGGAGTTCATTTAAAGACACAGCCTATATTTGATGTGGAAGCTGGTGACTCAACAGTCAGGATGATTCCCAGAAACTGTGAAGAGAAAGATTTAATGATTAGCCATACTCATTTTGACCAAAGTGATGCAGAGCAGGATATCAATTGCGTATTCCCGCTCACGCGGCTTAAAGAATTAGCGGAACAAGGAATAATTGGGGATGCTGCCAACACTCATTACGGCTTAATGGGATATATCCCTGAAACGTCCATGCTGGTCAACGAAACTATCCCAATCATCATAAAGCAGCTTAAAGCTGAACGGGTGGATGCTGTCATTTTAAATCCCGGCTGATATATTTGTCATCAATCCGTGGGATTGATTCAATATGCAATTGAAGAAGCCGGAATTCCGACCATTTCCATTTCTCATTTAAGGGATTTAACTGAAAAGGTCCGCGTTCCTCGGGCATTAAGCCTGCGGTTTCCCCTGGGGCGAAGCTATGGGAGAGCTCAAGAAAGAGAGTTACAAAAACAAATTTTATTGGATGCAATCCGCTATTTGGGAGAAATTACTGAGCCCGAAACAATTATTAAACTTCCATATAAATGGAAAGGTAGTAAAGGAAAATGAGCAGAGAAACCGCAAAACTTTGGCAAAGAGTACTATGGCATATCCGCTGGGTTCTTTTAGCGGGAATCATGAGTTATGATGTCTATAGTGTTTTTGTTTCCTTTCATTCAGCCCCATTTCTGCAAATCCACGGGATGGCCTTTGCGTTTTATTTTTTCCTTGGACAATGGGAGGACTATTTTAACTGCAAAGGAAGTTGTGAATTATAACTATGGTTAAAGTAAAACCAATTTTAAGCATTGTCATTTTGTTCTTATTTGTCTTATCAGGGTGTACCGGTACGGGGGAAAAAAAAAGCCAAACCACAGATAATAATATTTTAACGAGCAACTGGAAAGATATTGTTACAAAAGCTAAGGGAACAAAGGTCAATTTTTTTATGTGGGGCGGAGATCAGGGCGTTAATCAATACATTGATGATTGGGTTGCCCCGCAGTTAAAGAAGCAATATAATATTGAGATAAAACGCTATCCGATGGATGCATCCGAGTTTATCAATAAGCTTATCACTGAAAAAAAAGCGGGCAATAAATCCGGAGAAATGGATGTTTTATGGATCAACGGAGAAAACTTTAAAAATGCTAAACAGAACAATTTGCTTATGGGACCGATAACGAAGGTTTTGCCTAATTTTAATCAATATGTAAATTCGGATAGTCCCGATACTAAATATGATTTCGGCTTTCCGACCGGTGGCTATGAAGCGCCGTGGGGCAAAGTTCAATTTGTCTTTGCATATGATTCAAGTAAAATTTCCAATCCGCCCAAATCGATTGATTCCCTATTGGATTGGGTAAAGAAAAACCCCGGAAAGTTTACGTACCCTGCTCCGCCGGATTTTACCGGAAGTGCGTTTATCCGGACGGTGCTGCACGAAGAAAGCAAAAACTATAATGCCTATTTGAATAAATTTGATGAATCTCTCATTAAAAGTGATTCTGCTCCACTTTGGAAAGTCTTAAAAGAAATGAAGCCTTATTTGTGGAGAAATGGAAATTCATATCCGCAATCCTTGGCACAGCTGGAGCAGTTATATAAAAATGGTGAAGTTTGGATGACGATGGGTTATGATGAGGCGGAGGCATCCAACTTAATCAAAAAGGGTGAATTTCCGGCAACGACTAAAACATTTGTTTTTGATAAAGGAACCTTGGCCAACACCCACTTTTTAGCAGTTCCCTATAATACTCCCAATCCAGCAGGTGCCCTTGTTTTGATCAATTTCTTACTCTCACCATCGGCACAACTGGAAAAAATGAATTTGAAGTATTGGGGTGAAAATACTTCCCTTTCTGTCGACCGGCTATCTGAGAAGGACAAGAAAATAATGGATAGTATTGATCGGGGTCCTGCGACACTTTCGCAGGAAGAGCTATCAAAGCACCGCATACCTGAAATCGGCGCAGAATATGTCCAATTTCTTGATCGGGGATGGATGGAAAATGTTGCGAATCAATAAAAAGTCCCATTCCATATATAAATATAAAGGGCTGTTGGGTCTTCTCCCAGCCCTTTTGTTTATGCTGTTCTTTTTTATCGGAGGCACACTGCAATCTATTTATATTAGTTTAAGCAACGACACAACCAATTTTGAGAACAAGAGCTCACTATCGGCATACAAGGAGCTTATTAATATAACATTTATTCATTCCCTAGGGATTACAACGGGGATTGCAGCAGTTACTGCAATAGTTTCAGGGACGATTGGACTCTTTGTTGCTGTGTATTTGGCAGCCAGATCCTATAAATGGAAATGGCTGACGGTGTTATTTCAACTGCCAATGGGGATTCCTCATTTATTAGCTGCCTATCTCCTTATGCAGGTTTTGATGCAAAGTGGCTGGTATGCCCGAATAGCTTATCATCTTGGCTTGATTCACTCATTTGAAAAATTCCCTATACTGGTTAATGATAATTGGAGTATCGGAATTCTTTTAGCCTATATGTGGAAAGAGGTGCCTTTTATCATCATGCTTATTTTTCCATTTGCCAGTAAACTTTTATTGGAATGGGATGAAACATCGAAATCATTGGGAGCCTCCTTTAAGCAAACCATCCTTTTGGTCATCTTGCCGATCCTTATGCCTTTATGGGTTGGAGGGATGTGGGTCATTTTTGCTTTTGCTCTTGGTGCATACGAAATTCCGGCTATAATGGGAAGGACCGCCCTAGGTTCTGTTCCTGTTTTGGCATGGCAAGAATATACTCAGTTTGGGCTCGACAGACAGCCAGTTGCCATTGCAATGAATTTGGCGCTTGCCGTTATTTCATTCTTAGTTGGTGCCCTATTAATATATTTACAAGTAAAATGGTATAACCGAGGGAGAAGAGTTTGGTGAAAAAATACAATATTTTAAGTCCAATATTGGTTCTTTTACTAGTTCTATTTATCGTCCTGCCTCTTATCCCGCTGCTTTTATGGAGCTTCACGAAGCAGTGGCCCTGGCCACAATTAATTCCGAAAAAATGGAGCTTGGAATCATGGGAATATCTTTTCTCTCCTTCCGGAATGGGAGTTGAGGCATTAAAAAATAGCATAATTGTGGCAACACTAACATTAATCGGAAACCTATTATTTGGTGTACCCGCTGCGAAAGTGTTAGCGCAAACTGAATTTAGAGGAAAAAAAGGAATATTTGTTGTTCTGCTTTCACCTTTATTTATTCCATATACCGTTTCTGTTATGGGGATTCATGACATGGCCATAAGATTGGAATTTTTGAATCTTTATTTGAGTGTGGCACTTGGCCATTTGTTTGTCACTTTTCCATACTTTCTTGCTACTGTATGGTTTCAATTTAAATTAATCGGAAATGAACTTCAAGAAGCATCGAGAATCCTAGGGGCAAATAAATGGCAGACTTTCTGGCAAATTGAATTTCCCCTTTTGTATCCGTCTCTGATGCTTGGCAGTCTATTAGTCCTCATCATTTCACTAAGCCAGTATTTGCCAACTTGGATCATGAGCGGAGGCACACTATTAACACTGCCTCTGGTGATTTTTCCATTTGCAAGCAGTGGAGATTCTTCTCTAGTTTCAGCCTATAGTATTTGGTTCTCTCTGCCTGTTTTTTGCTTGATAATCCTTTATCTAATCTTGATAAAAGTCCATTCCAAAAAACGCTTCAACGTTGGAAAAGAGGGGTAACATGCTTCTAGAACAAATAAGCATTCGTTATAACCAGGAGAATATCATCAGTCGTTTAGATTTAGATATCCGCCCCGGAGAGATTTTTGTTTTAATGGGTCCCTCCGGAAGCGGAAAAACTACGCTTCTAAAAGGAATTGCCGATCTCCTGCCGATTACGTCAGGGAAAATCAGCTGGATTAAAGGAAGCGCTAAGGTCGGGCTTGTTTTTCAGGAGCCACGGTTATTCCCGCATATGACTGTGATTGATAATATTGCATTTAGTTTGCGCATCCAAGGAATTCCGAGGGAGGATAGGGAAAAACAGGCACACCATTTTATTAAAATACTTAAGCTTGATGGCCTGGAAGACCGACTTCCCCATCAGCTTTCTGGGGGGCAGCAGCAAAGGGTTTCTCTAGGAAGAACATTAATTTTAAAGCCTAACTTACTTCTTTTAGATGAACCTTTTGCTTCGTTAGATCCTTCACTTCGAATGGAATTGATAGAATGGTTGTATCAATTTCAACGTAAAATGGGTTTTTCCATTCTTTGGGTAACTCATTTTTTAGAAGAAGCGTTTTCTGTTGCCGATCGGATCGGAATTATGATAGAAGGAAGCTTGAAGCAGGTTGGAAAACCGCAAGAGCTTTTTCAAAATCCGTCATCTGAGATTGTGGCCTCTTTTTTATCCTTACCCAATCGATTCTCAAGAGATCAATGGCAAAAGTGGTTTCAGTATGACTTACAGCAAACAAAGGAAAGAGGCTGGATTTCTCCCTTTCGTTTACAAATTATCCATTCAACTGAAGAAAGCTTGGTTGAAAACAAAATGGCTGGCTATATAACCGGTGTTGTAACCAAAATCCTACCAGGAAAAGATGGCTTATCTTTGATCATTAAATCACAGAATTGTTTAGTAGAAGCTAGGATACTGGAAAGTGGCAAAGCGCCTAAATTAAATAGAGTGGTTACGGTTAAAATACCTTTTGATCAAATCAATTGGTATCATGAATAAGGAAAGTAACTGAGGTTAAATATTGATTTAAAGGGGAAAGAAAAATGCTTGATACCCATGGACGCAGCAAAGTTCAACCGCTTATTTCGAAAACAGCACTAATCTTTTTACAGATAGGGTTAAAAGCTAACCATGTAACGGTCCTGGCATTTATTGTTGGGATACTCGCAAGTGTTGTGGTTTATCTTGGCCAACCCATAATTGGTGTAGCCATTCTTTGGCTGTCTGGGTTTCTCGATGCAGTTGATGGCAGTATGGCTAGACAGAGCAAATCATCGTCAGCATGGGGCACTGTTTTAGATGTAACCTTTGATCGCATTGTTGAAGCAGGGATCTTAGTTTCACTGGCTTTTCGGCACCAAGAGCCAAATATTCTACTGTTATTTCTATTCTTGGCACTTTCGATTATTTTTACAATGACTGTATTTTTGACTGTAGGAGCATTATCAGAAAAGGAAAGCTATAAATCTTTTTATTATCAGCCCGGTATCGCGGAAAGAACAGAGGGATTTATATTATTTTCCTTAATGGTTTTATTTCAAACTCATTTGGCCTTTTGGACGATCGTCTTTTTGATTATTGAAATTTTGACTGGAATACAGCGGTTAATGGAAGCTTATCGTATTTTAAGAAAATAGCGGATAAAAGCCATGATTTTAACTTTTTCCCATAACTTCTATCATCTAAAATATAGATTTCAAATCATCTTATCTATCAATAAATTGAATAGGTTTTAAAATTTTATTTTTCTATAATAGTAATGTTGCTGTTTTTAATTGCATATAAAACCAGACACAACCAACAACTTTGAATGTATTATAGGGGGAAAAAACGAATGAGGAATCGTGGATTCGCGCTGTTATTTCTTTTGTTAAGTAGCATTTTTATCATGGCTGCATGTTCTAATAGCACAAAAGAAAACAACAGTGAAAAAACAGAAAAAAAGAGTACCACCTCAGCAGTTCATACCATTTCGACAGAGGACCTGAAAACGGATCTTGAAAAAAAAGACTGGTTAGTCGTTGATACTAGATCAAATGATGCTTTTAACGGCTGGCCCCTGGATGGAGTCAAAAGAGGCGGACATATTAAAGGTGCCGTGGACTTTTCAGCTAATTGGCTGAATGTATCAGATGATAAAAAAGATGAAAAATTAAAAAGTCTGCTGAAAAGCAAGGGAATTACAACCAATAAAAACATCGTTCTTTACGATGCAAATGGAAAAGACGCAAACAATGTTGCATCATTATTAAGCAAACAGGGTTTCAATCAAATTTATAAATATGATGTTAAAGCATGGGCAGCAAATAAAGATTTGCCAATGGAAAGTTATCCAAATTATAAAATGCTTGTACCTCCATCAGCTGTTAATGACATCATTAAAAATAATAATAGTGGAAAACCTTATAAGATTTTTGAAGCCAGCTGGGGCACTGAAGCAAAGGATTATAAAGCCGGGCATATTCCAGGAGCAGTTCATATTGATACGGATGAAGTAGAGGAAGGGCCTGTCTGGAACCGTCTTAAGGATCCTGAACTTGAAAAATTCGCATTAAAGAACGGAATCACAAAAGATACAACGGTTGTATTATATGGCAGTGATTCAATGGCGTCATTCCGTGTAGCAGTGATCTTGAAATATATGGGCGTGAATGATGTTAGAGTATTAAACGGAGGATTTGCTTCTTGGAAAAACGCAGGTTATCAGATCGAGACAAAAGTAAATTCCAAGCAGGCAGTTGCTTCATTTGGTACAACAGTTCCGGCAAATCCGAACTTTATTGTTGATATGCCAGAAGCGAAGAAAATCCTTGCAGACAATCAGAAAAACAGCTATCTTGTTGATATTCGAAGCTGGAATGAGTTTATCGGCAAAACATCCGGCTACGATTATATTAAACCAAAAGGGCGTCCTGCTGGTTCCATTTGGGGACATGCCGGTTCTGATGCCAACCATCTTGAGGATTTTAGAAACATCGATAATACAATGCGCAACGCTAATGAAATTTTAGCAATGTGGAAAAAAAGCGGAATTGATCCTAATAAACAGCTTACCTTCTATTGTGGAACTGGATGGAGAGCATCAGAAGTGCTGTTCTACGCTGACGTAATGGGCTTAAAACATATTGCAGAGTACGACGGTGGATGGAATGAATGGAGTATGAATCCTGCAAATCCGATTGAAACAGGCGTACCGAAAAAATAGCAAATAAAGTGAAAAAGACAATCCAACTATTGGTATTGTCTTTTTCTTCTGATATAGGAGAATGATAGCGATGAAAAATATGAAGAATCTTTTTATTTTTATACTAACCTTGATTGTTCAATTTTCCGGTATTATTTTGGCAATGGTTCTTGAAGATTTTTCAACGAAAAAAATGGGTGTTGCCAGATATTTAGTTTTTAAAAAGCAGGAATTTGAGACCACATTCTTTACTCCTGCGCTAATGAACATATATGGTCTTATCTTTATCCTTGGAGCGGCCGTTTGCATCGTCTTTCTGATCTTGCTTCAAAAAAGAAGAACAGGGCTGATCTCGCTTTTCTTTGCCGTAATCGCAAACGTAGCCGGCATTCTATTTATTCACATCAGCCCACAACTGCAAACATATTACTTCTTTTTAATCGGCATATTTTTTGTAGTTCTCATACAATATATTCGCATCCTGCACTCAATTTATCACTAGCATGTGGACAGGTTCAGTGTAAAGATTCACAATCTGTATGACTTAAATAAATGATAATTGATGTGCTTATAATAATTAAAATGGCGGATTATATTTATCCGCCATTTAGAAATCTACTATAACTATCGCTCCAACAGCGTTAAATCTTCCGGATTGTTGCTGCAAGCATAAAATGGAAGCGTCCCAAACAGCATCCTAACATTCTCATCCCTGGTATTTAGCAAATAATGGATTGCTACTCTTATTTCCCCTAGTGACAGTGTTTCAAGATTACTAGCGAAAAAACTAGGTTGAGAGTTAATATCATTGATAATAACTAATATTAAAAAAATATCTAGATTTATGCATTTAAATTTTGTATTTATTGATTTTAAACTTGATTATCATTCTCAATTAAAAGTACTTTTTTATTTTAATTGAGAATGATATAATCATATTTCCACAAACTATGATAAAGTATTAACTAAGTATCATTTAAGGTAATTTAAATTAAACATAATTGGGGGTGAAAAAATGGATCAACACCTGCATCACACAGAAGAACATTTTTCGGGATCTGACTTCATAAGAGATGTTGTAATTGGTATGTCAGACGGATTAACCGTACCTTTCGCATTAGCTGCTGGTTTGTCCGGTGCTGTTGATACAACTACATTAATTCTCACTGCCGGAGGAGCTGAAATTGCAGCAGGGTCAATTGCAATGGGACTTGGCGGATATTTGGCAGGAAAAACAGATGTGGAACATTACCAATCTGAACTTGCCCGTGAGCAGCGCGAAGTAATAGAATTACCAGAACGTGAAGAAGCGGAAGTCTCGGAAATTTTCAAGGAATATGGGCTTGAAGAAGAGCAAATCAAATCCATTACTGAAACCATGAAAAAGAACCCTGATAAATGGGTGGATTTTATGATGAAATTTGAATTGGGACTAGAAAAGCCGGAACCTACAAGAGCGAGAAATAGTGCGATTACCATTGCTATTTCATATATTGTCGGAGGGTTAATCCCTTTATTCCCATATTTTATCTTTCATAGACCTGCAACAGCATTAATGGCTTCTGTAATTGTCACACTTATTGCATTACTTATTTTTGGATATGTAAAAGGAAGGTTTACAGGTACTTCTCCGATGAAGAGTGCTTTTCAAACTATGATTACTGGAGGACTTGCCGCAGCAGTTGCATTCGGTCTAGCAAGAATTCTCACCTAACGGTTGAATATTCGTGTGGTAAACGATAAATAAACATCTACCCCCTATCTAAGGGGGGGCATTTTGTCTAAGGGAATGGAATTGTGAATAATTACACTAAGCTAAACTGACCCGTTAATTTAAGTGTAAACTTTCAATCGGCTGATTTAAAAGGAAATTACAAAATTTAATAAAAGTTAAAAATGGCGGTCGTTTTATCCCGCCATTTTAGAATAAATCACTTTAAAATATTCGAATTCCGAATGGTAAAATCCTTTTCTTCATAATAACTATTCTTCACTACTATGTTCGGTCCTAAGCAGGCAACTTGTGGACAATGACAGTTCAAACTCTTTGCCATATTTGAGGACTGCCATGTTTGATATGCATTCCTTAAAGTAGTGGTTTGAATATTCCCGAGCGGCGGTGTGTCACTAAAATCAGTAACGATAATATCCCCGGTAAAAATATTAACATTCAATC